>JBKPPN010000047.1:0-10945 GCA_046733575.1 Candidatus Methylomirabilota bacterium
CCGCCTGCGACGCCATCGGCCAGATCACGCACGTGCGCGAGCCGGTCAGCCGCAACGAGGAGATGGGCGCGCTCTGCTACATGGTCAACCAGGAGGTCAACGCCCCCGCGCTGTTCTTCGAGAACATCACGGAGTCGCCGCACGGCTACCGCGCGCTCTGGAATCCCATCGGCGCGAGCTCCGATCGTTTCGCGCTCGCGATGGGCGAGCCGGCGGGGCTGCCGATCGTCGAGCTGATCAAGCGCTGCAAGACCAAGTTCGGCGTGGCCATCCCGCCCGTTGTCGTTGATCCCGAGGGCCAGCCCGTCAACGAGAACCACCTCCGCGACGAGAAGGTCGACATCCGGAGCTTCCCTGCCGCCCGTCACTGGGCCGGCGACGGCGGCGAGTACATCGGAACCTGCGACGCCGTGATCACGCGCGATCCCGACGGCGGGTGGCTCAACGTCGGCACGTATCGCCAGATGGTGCAGGGCAAGGACGAGGCCGGGCTCTACATCTCGCCGGGCAAGGACGCGCGGCTGCACATCGAGCGGCGGTGGAGTCGCGGCGAGCCGTGCGAGGTCGTGATGTGCTGGGGCATCGACCCCGCGCTGTTCATCGTGGCGTGTCAGACCTTCCCCAAGAACGTCTCCGAGCTCGACTACGCCGGTGGTCTCGTCGGCCGGCCGCTCGAGATGGTGAAGGGTGAGGTCACCAGCCTGCTCTACCCGGCGCGCGCGGAGATCGTGGCCGAGGGCGTCATCCCCCCGGATTCCATGAAGATGGAGGGGCCATTCGGCGAGTTCACGGGCTATTACGGCCGCCCGGAAGACCTCGCGTTCCTCGTGAAGATCAAGGCCGTGCACTACCGCGACAACCCCATCCTCACGCACGCCTTGATGGCCGACTATCCCGCCAACGAGAACTCCACGCTGTTCTCGATCGCGCGCTCGGCGCGGATCTGGAACGATCTCGACCGTCTGGGCGTCCCCGGCATCCAGGGCGTGTACTCGCACCCCGCCGCGGCGGGCGGGTGGGGCATGACGGTGATCTCGCTCGAGCAGCGCTACGCCGGCCACGCGCCGCAGGCGCTGGCGCTGGCGGCGCAGTGTCCGGGCGGGGCGTACTACGCGAAGTTCATCATCGCGGTCGACGAGGACGTGGATCCGACCAACATGAACCAGGTCTTGTGGGCGATGGCCACGCGCTGCCGTCCCGCGCACGACATCGACATCCTGCGGCAGACGTGGTCGACGTGGCTCGATCCCACGCAGAATCCGCCCGAGGATCGGCCGTATGGCTCGAAGGCGCTGATCAACGCGTGCATGGAGCATCGGTACATCAAGCAGTTCTCGAAGCGGACGAAGGTTCGGCGGTCGGTGTACGAGCGTGTCGTCGCGCGGTGGCGCGAGCTTGGGTTCGAGGGGGAGCCTCCGGCGTTGTGGGCGCTGGAGGATTAGCTGTCTGTGAGGTTCGCGGCGCGCGGGGGGGCGGGGCGAGGAGGGGGAGGCCCTCTCACCACGACCGTTGGCGGCTTCGGTCGACCGTCTGCGCGTTCCCACTCGCTGCCTGTGCGGACTTGGTGTTACGCGGCAGGGAACGGGTGAACCGGGCCTCCCCCTCCTCGCCCCGTCCCCGCGCGGCGAATTGTCGCCGGCGGTCGACGAGGACCAGCCGCGCCCGGCGGGGAGGCTCTCCGATGGGCGAGGCCGCTGCCATTTCGACAACTCGCTCGCGACACGTGGGTGATCGGGCGATGAAGATCGACGTGTTTCCGCATGTCATTCCGAAGATGTACTTCGAGCGGATGTTGAAGGTGGGGCCGACGCAGCTGCACATGGCGAAGCGGATGCGGGGGATTCCGGTGCTGGTCGATCTCGATCTGCGGTTTCGCATGATGGACCGGTACGAGGGGTACGTGCAGGTGCTCACGCTGGCGAATCCGCCCATCGAGGTCGTGGCGGGTCCTGAGCTGAGTCCGGAGATGGCGCGGCTGGCGAACGATTCGATGGCGGAGATCGTGGCGAAGTATCCGGAGCGGTTCCTGTCGTTCGTGGCGTCGATGCCCATGAATAATCCGGATGCGATCGTGCCGGAGATCGATCGGGCGATCACGCAGCTCGGCGCGACGGGGATCCAGATCTTCACGAACGTCAATGGCAAGGCGCTGGATGGGGCGGAGTTCCGGCCGCTGTTCCAGCGGATGGCGGAGCACCGGCTGCCCATCTGGATTCATCCCACGCGGACACCGCTCATTGCCGATTACCCGGGGGAGACACGGTCGAAGTTCGACATCTGGTGGGCGTTCGGGTGGCCGTACGAGACGACGGCGGCCATGGCGCGCCTCGTGTTCAGCGGCGTGTTCGACCGGCACCCCGAGCTGATGATCATCACGCACCATCTCGGCGCGATGATCCCGTACTTCGAGATGCGCGCGGCGGGCGGGCTCGACCAGCTCGGGACGCGGACGGACGATCCCGACGACATGGCCGCGCTCGGACGGCTGCGCAAGCGCCCCATCGACTACTTCCACATGTTCTACGGCGACACCGCGGTGTTCGGCTCGGCGCCCGCGCTCGAGTGCGGCCTCGCCTTCTTCGGCGCCGACCGGGTGCTGTTCGGCACCGACATGCCGTTCGACCCCGAGCAGGGCCCCGGCTTCATCCGCGATACGATCGGGGCCATCGAGAAGATCCGCGTCACGCCCGAGGACCGGGCGAAGATCTACGAGGGCAACGCGCGGAGGCTCCTGAAGCTCCGCCTGGGAGGGCGATCATGACAAAGCGCGCGACCATCGAGTCCACCGCCGACGCGTACCTGGAGCTGCTCGCCGCCCGCGGCGTCGACTATCTCTTCGCCAACGCGGGGACCGACTTCGCGCCGCTCATCGAGGCGTACGCGAAACGCACCGCGCAAGGACAGGCGTTCCCCCAGCCCATCACGGTGCCGCACGAGACGCCCGCCGTCGCGATGGCGCACGGCTACACGATGGTCACGGGCCGGCCGCAAGCCGTGATGGTCCACGTGATCATGGGCGCGGCCAACGCGCTCAACAACGTGATCAACGCGGCCCGCGCCAACGTTCCCATGCTCTTCACGGCGGGACGGAGTCCGATCACCGAGAGCGGAACGCGGGGCAGCCGGGACCGTCACATCCACTGGGCGCAGGAGTCGTTCGACCAGGGCGCGATGTTCCGGGAGTTCGTCAAGTGGGACTACGAGCTGCGCAACTTCTCCCAGCTCGAGACAGTCGTCGACCGCGCCCTCGCCATCACGGCCGCCGAGCCCCAGGGGCCGGTCTACCTCACGCTGCCGCGCGAGGTGCTCGCGGAGTCGCACGATCAGTTCGAGTACGCCGAGCCGTCGCGCGCGCCGCGTCCGGGCGCGGTCGTCGCCGCGCGCGAGTCCATCGAGCAGGCCGTTCGGGTCCTGGTCGAGGCGCGCAACCCGATCATCGTGGTGAAGGCGCTCGGTCGCGATCCCAGGGCCGTGGCGCCGCTCGTGGCGCTCGCGGAGCGACTGGGCGCGGGGGTGATCGACCAGGCCCACACGTACGTCAACTTCCCGCAGCACCACCGGCTCCACGCGGGCTTCGACGTGACGCCATACCTCGAGCCGGCCGACGCCATCGTCGTGATCGAGTCCGACGCGCCGTGGTACCCGCATCTGAAGAGCCCCCGTCCCGAGACCCGCATCGTCCAGATCGGCGTCGATCCGCTCTTCTCGCGCTATCCCATCCGCGGCTTCGCGGCCGACGTCGCGCTTGCCGGCACTCCGCGGCTCACCATCGACGCTCTCGCCGACGCCCTGCAGAGCGAGGTCGACGCGCGCGCCGTCGCGGAGCGCACCGAGCGCTGGTCCGCCGAGCACGACCGTCTGCGCGAGGCCTGGAAGGCGCGCGCGACGCGGACGCGGAACGATGCGCCCCTCGACATGGCGTGGGTGTCGCGCTGCATCGGCGACGTCCTGGACGACGACACGATCGTGGTCAACGAGTACGACCTCGATGCGAGCCAGGCGTGCTTCCGCACGCCGGGGACGTACTTCGCGGCGTCGCCCGCAGCCGGGCTCGGCTGGGGACTCGGGGCGGCGCTCGGCGCGAAGCTGGCGGCGCGGGACAAGACCGTCATCTGCACGGTGGGTGACGGCGCCTACACGTTCGGCGCGCCGGTCGCCTCGCACTTCGTGTCGCGCGCCTACGACCTGCCCGTGCTGTTCGTGGTCTTCAACAACGGCGCATGGAACGCGGTCAAGCGCTCGGTGGGGTCCGTGGCGCCCGACGGCTGGGCCCTGAAGGCGCCGCACATGGCCCTGACGTACCTCGAGCCCTCACCCGACTACGAGCTGGTCTGCCAGGCGTCCGGCGGTCACGGCGAGAAGATCGACGACCCCGCGCGGCTCCCCGATGCGCTGTCCCGCGCGCTCAAGATCGTGCGCGACGAGAAGCGACAGGTCACGCTGAACGTCATCTGCAAGAAGCCGTGACCCGATGAAGATCCTCGCCACCGGCCACAGCGGCCCCATCGAGGAGCTCGAGCCGCTGCGCGCGGCCGGTCACGAGGTGATCAGTGGCCGGCCGCTCGACACGCCCGGACGCCGCCCGTACACCGAGTCGGAGCTCGCCGACGCCTGCCGCGACGTCGACGTCGTGCTCGCCTCCAGTCTGGAGTCGATCAGCGCGCGCGTCATGGAATCGGCTTCGCGTCTGCGCCTGGTGATCGTGCCGTTCATCGGGACGGACAAGATCGACATCCCCGCCGCCACGAGCCTCGGCGTGCTCGTGGCGAACAGTCCGACTCCCGAGAACTTCATCGCGGTGGCCGAGGCCGCCATCGCGCTGATGCTGGTGCTCCTCAAGCGCGTGAAGCACAACGAGGCCAAGCTCCGCCGCGGCGAGTGGCCGCGCCGCGAGGACCGCGGCGACTTCCTCTTCGGCAAGACGGTCGGGATCATCGGTCTCGGCCGCATCGGCACGCACGTCGCCCGACGCCTCCAGAACTGGGACGTGACACTGATCGCGAGCGATCCCTACGTCAGCCCCGAGCACGCCCGGAGCGTCAACGCGACGCTCGTCGACCTCCCGACGCTCCTCGCCACCGCCGACATCGTGTCGATGCACGCCGTGCTGACCGACGAGACGCGCGTCCTGATCGGCGAGAAGGAATTCGCCGCCATGAAGCGCACCGCCATCTTCGTCAACACCGCCCGCGGCGAGCTCGTCGACGAGGACGCCCTCGCGAACGCCGTGGAGGGCCGCGTCATCGCCGCCGCCGCCGTCGACGCCTTCACCCGAGAACCCCTTCCCCCCGACCACCGTCTCCGCGCCGCCGATCCCACCCGCATGCTGCTGACACCCCACAACATCGCCCACAGCGAACGGGGCCGCCTTGCGAATCTGAGACTCGCGCTCGACCAAATCCTCACCGCCTGCAACGGCGAGGTCCCGCCGCACACGGTGAACCGAGACGCGATCCCCCACTGGCGCGCCAGGAAGAACTGATGGGTTCGTGGCAGACCGGCATGTCACGCGGGATCGACTGAAACCGGCCCGAGCACTGGCCCGGCTTCGCCGGGCTCATTGCGAGCGCTGGCTGCTTGGGGACCCCTTGAAGGGCCCCATCAAGATCAAACCCCGAGCGAGTCGTGCGCCGCGGACGTTACGGCGACAGGCGAGCATGCAGGCGCGCCGGCCGCACCGTCACGCTCGCCACCGCCGCAAGAAGACGCAGCGCTAGAAGTCCCACTGCGCGATGACCGCGCACTGGTCCGACCCCGTGACCTCCGCGATGATCCATGGGTCGACCTGCCGCTGCTCGTAGTACCGCGGCGTCGCCACCCAGAACTTCGAGAACAGTCCGCTGCGCACGGCATCGTCGTATTTCAAGAGCGCGGCATCGGGAATCTGCTCGCGATAGGCCTCGATCGGCTCGACCACGGCGGAGCGCACGAACCCGATGCGTCGCGGCAGCGTCTCGGCGACCTTCTGGCGCACCTCGGGCCACGTGTAGAGGGGTCCGTAGCAGACGCTGGCCATCTCGAGCCGCTCGCGCAGCATCTGCCCGGGCAGGCGCGACCGGATCGCGCGCAGCCGTGTGGCCTCGTCCATCTCGACGGCGGTGGTGTTCACGGGATCCATCTCGATTTACCTCCTGTGCCTCGACCGGGACTTCGCTCGGAGTTCAGTCGTGTTTCACCAGTTTGCGAACGGCGTCCGCGATGGCGCGGCGGCCGATGCCGTGACGCTCGAGCAGCTCGTGCGACGGACCGCTCCGGGGCAGCGACGTCACCGCGAGCTTCACCACGGCAATGTCCGAGCCGGCCACGGCGGCGAGCACCGCGTCGCCCAGGCCGCCCTCGGCGTAATGGTCCTCCACCGTGACGATCAGAAGGCCGGCCTCGCGCGCCGCGCTCACCAGCTCCGCGGCGTCGATCGGCTTCACGCTGTAGAGATCGACGACGCGGACGGCGATGCCGTCCGCCCGCAGCTGCTCGTGCGCGGCGACCGCCTCGTGCAGCGTCACGCCGGCCCCCACCACGAGGGCGCGGTCGCCGTCCGACGACCGCACGACCTTGAGGCCGCCGAGGCGGAAGGACTCGCCCGGACGGTAGAGCAGCGGCGTCTTCGGTCGCGACGTCCGGATGTACACGACACCGTGATGGGCGGCGGCCAGACGCACGCAGGCGTCGGTGCTCACGGCATCCGAGGGGTAGAGCACGACGCCGTCGGGAACGGTGCGGAACAGCGCCAGGTCCTCCAGCGCCATCTGCGATGGTCCGTCCTCGCCGATGCTGACGCCGGCGTGCGAGCCACACAGCTTGACGTCGCTGCGCGAGATGCCCGCCATGCGGACCTGGTCGGCGGCGCGGCTCAGGAAGCACGCGAACGTCGACGCGAACGGCACCAGACCCCGCGCCGCGAGGCCGCACGCCATGCTGACCATGTTCTGCTCGGCGATGTACGCGTCGACGAAGCGCTCGGGGTACGCGGCCTTGAAGCGCTCCGCGTACGTCGAGTTCTTGACGTCACCGTCGAGGGCGATCACGCGGTCGTTCTCGGCGCCGAGACGCACGAGCGCGTCGCCGTAGGCCTCTCGCGTGGCGTGCTCGCCCGACGTCGGAAGCGCGGGCGGCGCCGGCCGCTCCGTCGTCGCGCGCTTGGGGGGCACGGCCGATTTCCGGCGCGGCGGCTTGATGTCGGGAGGCGGCACGTGGTGGAGACGCGCCTCGAGCGCGGCGATCGCGCGCTCGGCGTGCTCGCCAGGCAACGGCTTGCCGTGCCACCCCGGGAGCCCCTCGATGCCCTCGATCCCCTTGCCCTTCACGGTGAGCGCGACGACCGCTGTCGGCGTGTCGATGCTGCGCCGCGCGCGCTGGAGCGCCGCGACCACCGCCCGCATGTCGTGACCGTCCACCACGATCGATCGCCAGCCGAAGGCGGTGAAGCGCCGCGCGTACGTCTTGACGTCGTCTCCCAGCATGGTGGGACCCGACTGGCCGAGCTGGTTCACGTCGACGATCGCGACCAGGTTGCCGACCTTGTCGTGGCTCGCCACCTCGGCGGCTTCCCACACCGAGCCCTCGGCCGTCTCGCCGTCGCCCAGCAGGACCCACACGCGCGACTCGTAGCCCTGGATCCGCGCGCCGAGAGCGAGGCCGAGCCCGGCCCCCAGCCCCTGCCCCAGCGAGCCCGTGGCCACGTCCACGAACGGAAGGCGCGGCGTGGGATGCCCCTCCAGGTCGCTGTCGATCTTGCGCAGCGTGAGCAGATCGTCGTTGTCGAGCAGGCCCACCTGCGCCCACGCGGCGTACAGCAGCGGCGCCGCATGCCCCTTGCTGAGCACGAAGCGATCGTTGGCGGGCGCCCGCGGGTTCTTGGGATCCATGCGCATCGCGTCGAAGAAGAGCGCGGCGACGAGATCTGCCGCGGACGCGCAGCTCGTGGGATGACCGCTCCCCGCGGCGGTCGTCGCACGGATCGAGGCGATCCGCAGGCGGGTCGCGACATCTTCGAGTGCCTGGAGCGTCTCGCTGGGGGCCTCGGGCTCGACGTCGACGGTTTCCGGGTCTGCCATTGCCGGAGACGCGAGCAATCGGAGTGCCGTCGACGCGCGCGTTTCACGTTGACAGCATGGCCATTGCCCAGATGTGCAACATCCGCATCCGTCGGCTGGCGTCCGTGCTCGAAGGGCTTGTCGTGCCGTGCTGCGCAACCGCCTGCACGCGTGGAGGAATGGAAACGCGACCGCTCCCCCGGTCCCCGTGACCGTCGCCGCCGTCGTGCACAAACCCACACCGGTCACCATCACCGCCATCGGCACCGTGCAGCCGGTGCTGAGCGTCACCGTGCGCTCGCAGGTCGACGGCACCATGGAGCGCGTGAACTTCGTGGAAGATCAGGACGTCAACGCCGGCGACCTGCTCTTCGTGCTCGACCGCCGGCCTCGAGGCCGATCTGCGCAAGGCCGAGGCTGCGCTCGCGTCGCGCGCGCGGCGGATCGGTAAGCCGGATGCCGTACAATCCGCCGCGGGGGAGCGCATGACGTTCTGGATCATTCAGACGCTCAACGGCGTGTCGTTCGGCATGCTGCTGTTTCTCCTCGCGGCCGGACTCTCGCTGATCTTCGGTCTCATCCGCGTCCTGAACCTGGCGCACGGCTCGTTCTACCTGCTGGGTGCGTACATCGCGCTGGCGATCCTCGCCCACACCGGAAGCTTCGTGCTGGCGCTGGTCGGCGCCGTCGCCGGCGTCACGGTGCTCGGGATCCTCTTCGAGCGCTTCGTCATCCGCCGGATCTACGGCGACGAGCTCCGCCAGGCCTTGCTGACATTCGGCTTCCTGTTCCTCCTCGGCGACGTGTCGTTGTGGATCTGGGGCGGCAGCCCGCAGACGCTCGCCAAGCCGGAGTGGTTCTCGGGCTCCTTGCGGATGAGCGGGATCGTGTTCCCCACGTACCGCCTGCTCGTCATCGTCGTCGGCGTCGCGGTGGGGACCGCCCTCTGGTGGCTGCAGGAGAAGACGCGGCTGGGCGCGATGATCCGCGCCGGTGTCGACGACGGCGAGATGGCGCGCGGGATGGGCATCAACACCTCGCTACTCTTCACGATCGTGTTCGCGCTCGGCGCCGCGCTGGCCGCGGCCGGCGGCGTGCTGGGCGGCGTGATCGTGGGCGTGCATCCCGGCATCGACCTGGAGGTGCTGCTCTTCGCGTTCGTGGTCGTCATCATCGGCGGGCTGGGAAGCCTGAAGGGCGCCTTCGTGGGCGGACTCCTGGTCGGTCTGCTCGACACGTTCGGCAAGGCGCTCTTCCCCGAGCTCGCGCTCTTCACCGTGTTCGCGCCGATGGCGATCATCCTCGCCGTCCGTCCCACCGGCCTCTTCGGCCGCGCATGAGCCGTCGCGCCGTCGCGACCGCCATCGTGGCGGTCGGCGTGCTCCTGGTCGCCGCGCCGGCCTTGCCGTCGTATTACCTCGGACTGGTGACCAAGGCGCTCATCCTCGGCATCTTCGCCATGAGCCTGAACCTGCTCCTCGGCTACACGGGTCTCGGCTCGTTCGGCCATGCCCTCTACTTCGGCGTGGGCGCCTACACCGTCGGTCTGCTCGCCCTCAAGGTCGTGGCCAGCTTCTGGATCGACACGCTCGCCGCGCTGCTCGTCTCGGCCGTGGTCGCGCTCGCGCTCGCTCCGCTCACGCTGCGCGCGCGCGGGAGCTACTTCGCCATGATCACGCTCGCGCTGGCCCAGGTGGGCTGGGGCGTCGCCTTCGGATGGCGCTCGCTCACCGGCGGCGACGACGGTCTTCCCGGCGTCGGCCGTCCCGTCGTGGCCGGGCTGACGCTGGCGAGCGAGACGTCCTTCTTCTACCTCGTTGCGATCGTCTTCGTCCTCGTCACGCTGGGCGTGGCCGTGCTCGTGGAGTCGCCCTTCGGCAAGGCGCTCGCCGGGATCAGACAGAGCGAGGTCCGCATGGAGGTCCTCGGCTACGACGTGTGGACCTACCAGTACGCGGCGTCCGTCATCGCGGGCGTGCTCGCCGGGCTCGCGGGCGCGCTGTTCGTCTACTACAACGGCTACGTCAGCCCGGTGTACCTGAGCGTCGTGTTCTCCGCCCAGGCCCTCTTCATGGTCGTGCTCGGCGGCGCGGGCACGCTCGCCGGTCCGGCCATCGGCGCCGCCATCATCGTGCTGCTGGAGAACCTGATCAGCGTGTTCACCGAGCGCTGGCTCCTCGTGCTCGGGCTCGTGTACATGCTGGTCACGCTGTTCGCGCCCCGCGGGGTCCAGGGGCTCTTCCAGCGCGCTCGCCCTCAGCGGGCCCGTGGCTGATCTCGCCCTTCGCGTCCAGCGGCTCGTCAAGAGCTTCGGCGGGCTCACCGCGGTGAGCGACGTCGATCTGTCCATCGAGCCGGGCGAGCGCCGCGCCCTCATCGGCCCCAACGGCGCGGGGAAGACCACGCTCTTCAACCTGGTGAGCGGCACGCTGACGCCGACGTCGGGGCGTCTGCTCCTGTTCGGTCACGACGTGACGCGCGAGCCGCCTCACGTGCGCGCCCGCCGCGGTCTCGCCCGCACCTTCCAGATCACCACGCTGTTCCCGCAGCTCACCGTCCTCGACAACGTGCTGCTGGCCGTGCAGGCCCTCGATCCCGCCCGGCGCGTCTTCTACCGTCGGCGCGCATCGTTCTCGCGCCTCGGCGGGCGCGCGGACGCGCTGCTCGCGCAGTGGAAGCTCGCCGCCCAGGCCGACGTCCCCGTCGCCGAGCTCTCGTACGGTGAGCAGCGACAGCTCGAGATCATCATGGCCGTCGCGGGCGAGCCGCGCCTGCTCCTGCTCGACGAGCCGACGGCCGGCCTCTCCCCCGCCGAGACCACCGAGGTCGCGGCCATCATCAAGGCGCTCCCGACCGACATGGCCATGCTCGTGATCGAGCACGACATGGACGTGGCCTTCGGGCTCTCGCAC
>JBKPPN010000048.1:0-6247 GCA_046733575.1 Candidatus Methylomirabilota bacterium
GATTGATGTCGGAGTAATCGAACGTGTCGAACGCCGTGATGAACTCGTCTCCCTTCCCCTTCTTCACCCGGAAGTCGTACACGTGCACGATGTTCCCCTTCGTCCCCAGCGCAACCATGGCCATGGCTCACTCTCCTGTCCCGAGGGGCGCCGCGGCTCCGCCGCGCCGTGTCCGAGCCCCGGGGGGCTTGGGGGGCCCTTCGAGGCCCCCCATTCAATAAAACTCGTAATTGTCCGGGCGCTCGTCCATGTCGGCGAAGATGCGGAGCAGGATCGCGAGCAGCGGATGCGCGCCGAGCGCGACCAGGCCCGGGACGTCGCGTCCGAGCACTGCCTTCTGCTCCGCCTCCGACAGTCCCATCTCCGCCACCACGGTCTTCGGATCCTGCAGGTACCGCTTCCGCAGGTCGGCCTCGGCGCGCATCCGGAACAGGAAGCGATTGATGCGGAGTGCGTCGGGCTGGACGTGATCGTAGTGCAGCGGAGCCGGGGATGTCATCGCGCCGCTTCCGCCGGAACGTCCCAGTACAGGACGCCGTGACCGTGATGCCAGCACGGCTCGTAGTTGACGACCGTTGCGCGGCGGTCGGCGCCGATCGCGCCCATCACGACCATCCACGTGCGCAGCTCGATGTTGCCGACCGCGTCGAGCTCGGCCGGCGTGAGATCGAGCAGGCGCCCCCCGTCTCCCTCCGCGAGTGACGCGAGAAGCCGGCGGTCGAACTCGAAGTCGGGATGCGGGTACCGCGGCGTCCCCGGATAGTGCGACATGCCGCCCGAGGCGAGCAGCGCGACGCGGCGATCGGAGGCGGCCACCACCTCACGGAGCGCGCGCCCCAGCGCGGCGCACCGACGCGGGGACGGCTGTGGCGCCATGTACGCGTTCACCACGACGGGGACGATCGGCACGCGGCGCGACGGCTCGATGAAGTGCAGCGGGATCACGAAGGAGTGATCGAGCACCGTCCGCTGCGACCACGCCACGTCCACGTCGCGCTCGAGCACCCCGTACAGCATCTGCTCGGCCAGCTTCCGGTCCACCGTGAAGCGCGGCCGGTACGGCCCGAACTCGCCCTCGACCTCGTCCCCGGTGTACACGATGAACGGGGCGACGACGTGGTCGAGGTAGTTCTCGAGATGATCGAGGCCGACGATGACGATCGTGTCCGCGCCCGACGCCTGGAGGCGCTCGCCGAGCCGCCGCATGGCCGCGTGCGTACGCTCGACCTCCTCGGCCGGCTCGGTGTCGCGCGGCCGGATCAGGAGCTGGGGCGCGTGTGTCGTCGCGAGTGCCGCCACGATGCTTCCCATGGCCCTTCTCCTCTCCCGTCTACACGCCGTAGTCCGCGTACACGGGCGTGACCTTGTTGTCGCGCCAGTGGCCGACGATGATCTTCGGATACGATTGCCGGTTCTCGTCGAACAGCTTGCCCGGCCGGTACGGACACAGCAGCTCCGGGATGTCGTCGACGGACAGCGCGGACATGGCCGCGATGACCTTCGGCACGTCGTCGAACGTGCCGGCCTTCTCGACCGCCTTGGCGATGATGAAGATGCTGTCGTAGCCCGACTCCGCCCACACCGCGAAGCCGCGATCGCTGCCGTACTTCTTGACGTAGGCGTCGTAGAACTTCTGCGACTTCGGCGGCTTCTCCGTGGTCACCGCGTAGGTCGAGAACAGGTCCTCGTACGTCCCGTCGAAGTACTTGCGCGACGCCTCGTCCATCAGGCTCGGCACCGCGCCGTACTGCGTCAGCCACAGCGGTCCGGGAAAGAGGCCGATCTCGCGCGCCTGCTTCAGCATGGTCACGCCGTCACTGTAGAAGCCGTGCGTGATGACGGCGTCGGGCTTGGCGTTCTTCAGCTTGGTGAGGATCGGGAAGAAGTCCTTCTCGCCGAACGGGTGCCAGTCGCTCGAGAGCAGCTCCAGGCCCTGCGCCTTGGGCAGGTACTCCTCGCAGAACTTCTTGAAGTCGGCGTGACCGGTCTGGCCGTACGTCGCCACGCGCTTGACGCCCTGCTTCTTGAGGAACGTCTCGGTGACCTTCATGAGCGGCGGACCGCCGTCGAAGGTGTTGCGGAACGCGTTCGGGATGCCGACGGTGGTGCCGGGATCGTTGCCCGCCGACCACACGACGAGCGCGTCCTTGCCCTTCAGCACGGGGCCGAGCGCGTACTCGACGGACGAGTAGAGCCCGTCGACCACCAGCTTCACCTTCTCCACCGCGAGCAGCCGCTCGAAGACCTTGATCGCCTCCGACGGCGAGCCGACGTCGAGGTGCGTCAGCTCGAGGCGGTGCTTCGTGCCCTTCACGTTGACGCCGCCCCTGGCGTTGATGTCCTCGACGGCCATCAGTCGCGCGTTGTGGAGGTTCTGTCCGTAGATCGCGATGGGACCGGTCAGCCCAGCCAGCTCGCCGATGCGGACGACGGCCTGCTGCGCGAGCGCCACGCGCGGCCACCCGCCGATCATGGGCACCGTCGCCGCCGCGGTCACGCCGGCCAGAAACCCGCGTCGCGTCACTGTCGTCATGGTCAGCTCCCGTTTGCCGTTGGTTGTTGGGCCAGGGCCACCACGGCTTCCACGATCTTCACGTACCCCGTGCAGCGGCAGATGTTACCGCTGAGTGCCTCGCGCACCTGGTCCTCGGTGGGCGACGGGCATTCGGCAAGAAACGCCTTGGTCGTCATCACGAAGCCCGGCGTGCAGTAGCCGCACTGCAGCGCCCCGTGCTCGACGAATGCGTCTTGCACGGGATCGAGGGCGCCGTCGGGGCCGCGCAGCCCCTCGATCGTCGTGATCGATCGCCCGCGCGCCTGGAGGGTCAGCATGAGGCACGAGCGCACGTGACGGCCGTCGACGAGGACGGTGCAGCAGCCGCACACGCCCTCCTCGCATCCGCGCTTGGTGCCGGTGAGGCCGAGGTCGTCGCGCAGGGCGTCGATGAGCAGGCGGCGCGGCTCGACGAACAGCGCGTGCGTCTCGTCGTTGACGGTCAGCGTGACCGCTTGCCTCGCCATGGCTATCTCGCCTCCGCGACCGCGCGCTCCAGCGCGCGGCGCACCATCACGCCCGTCACGTGCGCACGGTACTCCGCCGACGCCCGGAAGTCGTCCAGTGGCTTCACCGCCTCCGCGGCGAGCTCGCCCGCTCGTGTCAGCGTGTCGGCGTCCAGCCGGCGTCCGGTGATGAACTGCTCGACGCCACGCAGCCGGCCCGGCGTCGCGCTCACCGCGCCCACGACGACGCGTGCGCCGCGGCACGTACGCTGACCATCCTGCCTCACGACCGCGCCGACCGCGACGAGCGGCCGGCTCTCCGCCGCCGTGGTCGTGAAGCGCGTGTAGACGGCCGTCGCATCGTCGGCGAGCGGGGGCACGCGCACCTCGGTGACGATCTCGTGCGGACGCAGCACGTTCTCGTAATACCCGGTGAAGAAATCCTCCAGCGCGATCTCGCGCGCCTCGCCCTCCGTCACCGCGCGCACGCGGGCGTCCAGGGCCAGCAAGCACGCGGGCGGATCGGACGCCGGGTCGCCGTGACAGAGGTTGCCGCCCACCGTCGCGGCGTTGCGGATCTGCGGGTTCGCCACGCGGGCGGCCATCGTCGACAGCACCGGGAAGCGGGTGCGCACGGCGGGATGCGTCTCGACGTCGCGATGCAGCGCGAGCGCGCCGATGCGCAAGGTACCGGTGCCGTCGACGTCGATCGAGTCCAGCCCGGGAACAGTCCCCAGCCACACGAGGTGCGACGGATTGAGCAGGCGCTGCCGCATGGCCAGCACGAGCGCGGTGCCGCCCGCCATGACGCGCGCGTCCTCCCCGTGCGTGGCGAGCATCGCGCTGGCCTCGGCCACCGTGCGCGGCTCCAGGAACTCGAAGTCACGCATCGCGACGCCCTTCCCGCCCTCGCCGTTGCTCGCGCAGCCCGCGCAGCACCTTCTCCGCGGTGATGGGCAGCGACGTGACGCGCACGCCGACGGCGTCGTACACGGCATTGGCGATGGCGCCCGCGGTGGGCGAGAACGGGCACTCGCTGCCGCCCTTGGCGCCGAACGGTCCGTTGGGATCGGACACGTCGACGAGGACGGTCTCGATCGGCGGCACCATCTCCGCGGTCGGCACCGGGTAGTCGGCCAGGTTGCCGTTCACGAGCCGTCCGTCTTCCATGTAGAGCTGCTCCGTCAGCGCGTAGCCGATCGACTGGCCGATCGATCCCTCCACCTGTCCCTCGACGGCCATCGGGTTGATCGGCGTGCCGACGTCGTCCGCCGCCACGATGCGGAGGAGGCGCACGGCGCCCGTGTCGGTGTCGACCTCCACCTCGGCCGCCTGCGCGGCGAAGGAGTACGCCGGCGACAGGTTGCCGTAGAACGTGTCCTTGTCGGGCTGCACGGTGTCGTGATCGTGCGTGGCGCGCGAGAAGATGCCCTCGCCGTTGCGCCGGTAGATGTGGGCGAGGCTCGCCGCGGCCACCGTCATGTTCCTGTCCGCCGCGCCGACGACGTGGATGACGCCGTCGTCGATGGTGAGGTCCTCGGGCGCCACCTCCAGCTTCTCGGCCGCGATCCCGAGCAGCTGCTTGCGCGCGCCCTGCGCGGCCAGGATGACGGCGTGGCCGGTCGTGATCGTCTGGCGGCTGGCCCAGCCGCCGAAGCAGTACGGCGTGCTCTCCGTGTCCGCCACGCTGACCGTGATGTGCTCGGGGCGGATGCCGAGGGTCTCGGCCGCCATCTGGACGAGCACGGTGTTCAGTCCCTGTCCCATGTCCGACTCGCCGCAGATCAGGTTGACGCGGCCGTCCTCGTTGAACTTGATGGCGACCGTCGAGCCGTCCCACGCCGCGAGCTGACGGTTGGCGGAGACGTGGATCGCCGCGCCGAAGCCGACCCCGCGGCGCACGCGGCCCTCGCGCGGCTTCGTGCGTCGCGCCTCCGCCGTTTTCGCCTCCACCGCGTCCAGGCAATCGGTGAGGCCGCTCGACGACATCACGTAACCGTGGCAGCTGACGTCACCGGTCTGGATCGCGTTGCGGCGGCGGATGTCGATCGGGTCCATCCCGATCTGCTCGGCCAGCGCGTCCAGGTGCGAGTCGAGGGGAAACGCCATCTGAGGTGCGCCGAATCCCCGGAAGGCGCCGGTGGGGATCTTGTTCGTGTAGACGAGCCGCGCGTGCGCGCGCACGTTGGTCTGGCGGTACATCGAGTCGATCCGCATCGACGTGACGAGCATGACCTCCGGGGCGAACCCCGAGTAGGCGCCGTTGTCGGCGATGATCTCGGACTCCTTGGCCATGATGAGCCCGTCGCGGCTCACGCCCATGCGCAGCGTCACGCGCTGGGGCACGCGGGGCCGGTTGCCGAGGAAGTCGTCGAGGCGCGAGTTGATCAGCCGCACGGGGCGTCCCGCCTTCATGGCGAGCAGCGCGGTGATGTACGTGTTGCGGTCGTCGCTCAGCTTGCCGCCGAAGCCGCCCCCGATGTACGTCTGGATCACGCGGATGGTCGAGATGGGGACGTCGAGCGCCTCGGAGAGCAGGTGGCGCGTGAAGTAGATCGACTGCGTGGGGCACCACACCGTGAGCCGCCCCTGCGCGTCGGCGCTGACCAGGCTGCCCATCGGCTCCGTGAACGCGTGGTACTGGTAATTGGACTGGTACGTGGCCTCGTGGATCACGTGGGACGCCTTGAACCCGGCCTCCACGTCGCCGCGGTTCACGGTCACCTCGCGCGCGATGTTGGCGGTGCCGTCGTGGATCTCGGGCGCGCCGGGGCGCAGCGCCTCGAGCGGATCGAACACGGCGGGCAGCTCCTCGTAGTCCACCCGGATCAGCTCGAGAGCGTCGAGCGCGACGTTCTCGTCGACGGCGGCCACCGCGGCCACTTCCTCGCCGGCGAAGCGCACGCGATCGGTGGCGAGGATCGTCTCGTCCTTGACGGAGAGCCCGTGCTTCTTGCGCACGTCCGCGCCGGTGACGATCGCGCGCACACCGGGAAGCCGTCGCGCCGCCTCCACGTCGATGTGCGCGATGCGCGCGTGGGGAACGGGACTGCGCAGCACCTTGGCGTGCAGCATCTGCGGCAGCGTCATGTCGGCCACGAACACCGCGGTGCCGGTCACCTTGTCGCGCGCGTTCACCTGCGGCATCGACGTCCCGACGATGCGATGCCGCCGCTTCGCCTGGCTGCTCATGGCCGCGCTCCTACCTGAACGCCTCGTAGGTCGACATCATGCCGTGGTAGTAGTC
>JBKPPN010000049.1:0-3662 GCA_046733575.1 Candidatus Methylomirabilota bacterium
GAACAGGATGTTGTGCGGGAAGACCCGGAACAGCGCGCGGCCTTCGGCCATGATGTTGCCCCAGGTGGGAACCTGCGGTGGGATGCCGACGCCGAGGAAGGAGAGGATGGCTTCGACGAGGATGGCGGAGGCGCACTCGAAGGTGCCCTGCACGATGAGGGGCGCGAAGGCGTTGGGCATGATGTGGCGCACGAGCAAGGACGGCGTGCGCGAGCCGAGTGCGATCGCGGCCTCGACGTAGGGTTCCTCGCGGATCGAGAGGACGACCGAGCGCACGAGGCGCGTCACGCGGGGGATCGTCGGGATCACGATGGCGATGATCACCGTCTGCAATCCCGCGCCGCGCGACAGCGACACGAGGGCGATGGCGAGCAGGATGGGCGGGATGGCCATGAAGCCGTCCATGACGCGCATGATGGGGCCGTCGAGCCGACGGACGTAGCCGCTCACCAGACCGATCGCGAGCCCGACCAGGACGGCGACCACCGCCACGGACACGCCGACGACGATCGACGCGCGGGCGCCGAAGAGGACGCGGCTGTAGATGTCGCGGCCCAGCGTGTCGGTGCCCATCCAGTACTTGGTGGTGATCCTCCGGCCGTCCTCCGTCTTGATCACGCGCGTGGCGCCGGGACGGCGATTGCGCGCCGCGGGGTCGATCTCGGCGGGATCCGTGGTGCCGAGGACGGGCGCCAGCACGCCGACGGCGACGATGAGGGCGAGGATGGCGGCGCCGATCCAGGCGCTGAGGTTCAGCCCGAGGCGCCGCTTCACAGCCGGATCCGGGGATCCAGCACCAGGTAGAGGACGTCGACGACGAGGTTGATGAGCACGTAGACGAGCGAGAACAGCAGCACGACGGCCTGCACGGTCGGATAGTCGCGGGCCAGCACGGCGTCGACGGTCAGGCGTCCGAGACCGGGAATGGTGTAGACGGACTCCGTGACCACGACGCCGCCGATGAGGAGCGCCACGCCGATACCGATCACGGTGACGATCGGCACCGCGGCGTTGCGCAGCACGTGACGCAGGAGCACGGGGACCTCGCCCAGGCCCTTGGCCCGCGCGGTGCGGACGTGGTCGGCGTTGAGCGTCTCCAGCACGCTCGTGCGCGTGATGCGGGCGATGAGCGCGATGTAGATGATGGCGAGTGTCAGCGAGGGCAGGATGAGCCGGAGGATGAAGCCGCCGAAGCCGTCGCGCAGACGCTGGTAGCCCTGCACGGGCAGCCAGCCCAAGTCGATGGCGAAGACGTACATCAGACCGTAGCCGATCACGAACGCGGGGAGCGAGAACCCCAGCACCGAGACGCCCATCACGGAGCGGTCGATCCACGTGCCGCGGTTCCACGCCGCGAGCACACCGAGCGGCACCGCGATGACGACGGCGAGGACGAGCGCGCACACCGCGAGCGCGACGGTGGGCTCGAGGCGCTCGCTGACGAGCTCCGCGACGGTCTTCTTGAAGAAGAACGACTCGCCGAGGTCACCGTGGAGCGTCCGTCCGACCCAGGTCGTGAACTGGGTGAGGATCGGCTCGTCGAGCCCCAGTCGCTCGCGGATCTGCGCGACCTGTTCGCCGCTGGCGTTGTCGCCCGCGATGATGGCGGCGGGGTCGCCCGCGGTGAGTCGAAGGAGGAGGAAGACGAACACCGTCACCACGACGACGACAGGGATCGTGTCGAGGAGGCGGCGCAGGACGTAGCGAAGCATTCAGGCGCGGCGGAGCGCGCGTCGCGCGCCCCGCCACCGGGGACGCGTCCTTACTTCTTCTCGACGTTCCAGAACACGGGCGCCGCGCCGGGGATGGCGCCCGTGACGTTCTTGCGCATGGCCGCGGGCTGATACCAGAGACCGAGCGGGATGTGCGTCGGGTACTGCGTGAGCCGCACCTGCACCGCCTCGGCGATGGCCTTCTGCTTGGCGGGATCCGTCGCGCGCGCAAAGTCATCGCGCAGCTTCTCCATCTCCGCGTCGCACGGCCAGCCGAACATCGCCTTGTCGCAGCCGGCGTTCAGGAAGCCCGCGCTCACGGGATTGAGAATGTCGACGGCCACCCACGACGTCAGGAAGGCGTGCCAGCCGCCGGCCGTGGGCGGATCCTTCTTCGCCCGCCGCGCCACCACCGTCTGCCAGTCCATCGACTGCATGTCGACCTTGAAGCCGCCCTTCTCCATGAGCGACTTCGCCACCGGCGCGAGATTGGTCAGCACGCCCAGGTCGGTGGAGTGCATGAGCACGATCGGGGTGCCGTCGTAGTTCGCTTCCTTCAGCAGCGCCTTCGCCTTGGCGAAGTTCGACTCCACGAGCAGTCCGCCCTCGAGGCCCTTCTTCGACTCGAACGGCGTGCCGCAGGGGAACAGCGAGGGGCAGACCTTGTAGTAGGCGGGGTCGCCGATGACGGCCTTCAGGAAGTCTTCCTGGTTGAAGGCCCACATGACGGCCTGGCGCACCTTGGCGTTGTCGAAGGGCTTGTGCAGCGTGTTGAAGCGGAAGGTGTACTGGTTGCCGAGGGGGATGAGCGTCTCCAGCTTGACGCTCTTGTCGCCCTTCAGGACGGGAAGCAGATCGTGGGGCGGGGCTTCGATGAAGTCGATCTCGCCGGCGAGGAGGGCGTTCACCGCGGTCTGGTGATCGCTGATGGCGCGCCACTCCACCCGGTCGACCTTGACCACCTTGCCGCCCGCCATCGCGGACGGCGGCTCGCTGCGCGGCTTGTACTTGTCGAATTTCACGTAGACGGCCTTGTCGCCGGGCTTCCACTCGTCCTTCTTGAAGACGAACGGCCCGGATCCGGTGAAGTCCGAGATCTGCGTGCCCGGGTCGGTCTCGGCCACGCGCTTGGGCATCATGAAGGGCACGTTCGAGGACGGCTTGCCGAGCGCGGAGACGACGAGCCCGGTCGGCTCCTTGAGCGCCACCGTGAAGGTCTTTGGGTTGACGACCGTGATGTCCTTCACGAACGACATCATCTTCTGGCCCATCGAGTCCTTGGCCGCCCAGCGCTTGATCGAGGCCACGCAGTCCTCGGCGGTCACGGGCTGGCCGTCGTGCCAGAGCAGGCCGTCGCGCAGCGTCATCGTGTACGTCAGCTTGTCGCCGCTCACGTCGTACTTCTGGAGCATCTGCGGCTGGACCTGACCCTTGGCGTCCGTGGCCAGCAGCGTGTCGTAGATCATGTAACCGTGGTTGCGCGTGATGTAGGCGGTGGTCCAGATCGGATCGACGATCTTCAGGTCCGAATGCATGACCGCCCGGAGGACGGTTTCCGCGCGCGCGGACGGGCCGGCGACGACGACGGCGGCGAGGACGACGGCAAGGGTCACGACGAGCGCGAGGGCGCGACGACTCATGGTGTGTGGCCTCCCCTGGGGTGGCCGATGATACTCATTCGCTCAACAGCGCGTCAACGAGCGAGCAGGCGGGACACGACGGCAACCGAGAGCGCGCCGTCTCGGCTACGCGGCCCGCCGTTCGTTGTTGCCGGACGTCGCCGACTTGCCGTCGCGCGGCACAACGCTGATGCGGCCGTCGCTCTCGATGCACGCCCGCTTGACGTGCGCGACGTCGTCGACGCCCTGGAGTCGGAGCTGGCTCATCAGCTCGTCCTCCGTGATCATCTCGATCCGCATGTTGCGGGGCAGCAGTCGCCCGTCCTTCACG
>JBKPPN010000050.1:0-5029 GCA_046733575.1 Candidatus Methylomirabilota bacterium
GTGGGCGATGGCCAGCAGCAGCGCGGCCTCGGTGCCGGGATACGTGGGGAGCCAGTAGTCGGCCATCGACGCGGTGTTGCTGAGCCGCGTGTCGATGACGGCGATCTTGGCGCCCGCCATCTTGGCCTCGATGATCCGCTGAGCGTGCGGATTGAAGTAGTGGCCGGTCTCGAGGTGCGAGGAGAGGAGCAGGATGAAGCGCGCGCGCGCATGATCGGGCGACGGACGGTCGAGGCCGGACCAGAAGGCGTAGCCCGCGCGCGCGCTCGCCGAGCACACGTTGGTGTGGCTGTTGTGGCCGTCGATGCCCCAGGCGTGGAACACGCGCTGCAGATAGATCAGCTCGTGCCCGGGACGCCCGAGGTGATACATGACTTCCTTCGGCCGTCCGTCCACGATGGCGGCGCGGATGCGTCGCGCGATGTCGTCGAGCGCCTCGTCCCACGTCACCCGCTCCCACTGCCCGCCGCCGCGCGGACCGACCCGGCGCATCGGATAGAGGATGCGCTCGGGATCGTTCACCTGGTTCAGCGTGGCCGGTCCCTTGGCGCAGTTGCGGCCGCGGCTGCCGGGATGGAGGGGGTTGCCCTCGAACTTCTGGATCCTGTACGTCTTCGCGTCGACGTAGGCGAGCAGCCCGCACGCCGCCTCGCAGTTGAAGCAGATCGTGGGAATGAGCGAGAAGCGACGCTTGACCCGGCGCGGCCACGCCGCCGAGTCGTACTCCTCCCAGCTGTCCCACCGCTCGACGGGCGGATAGCTCGCGAGCCCGCTCGCACTCGCCGGAAGATCCCGCGCCGCCGGATGCAGCGGCTCCATCTCGCCTGGACTCATCGCCACCCTTTCGCTTTCAGAGCAAGCATCCCGATGCCCGCATCCCCGAGCGGCGGCGCGGCTCCGCCGCGCCGCCTCCGAGCCCGGGGGTATTAGGGGGCCCTTCGAGGCCCCCTAACTCAACGGTATCGACTGGCCGGCCTTGACCCACAGATCCTCGTACACCCACAGTCCCGCCAGCGCGAGCACCGCGGCCGCGACGGCGGCGAACGGCCCGTACACGGCGAGGAGCAGCGGCACCACGATACCCATCGCGACGACGAAGCCCCAGAAGCGCCCGCGCCACGCCTGCGTGATGAGGCGCGCGGCGCGCGCAGCGTCGACGTTGGGATGCGAGCCGCCGAGCTCCGTGGCGAGGATCGCCGCGTGCAGGAGCAGGCCCAGCATGAACAGCACCGTGAGCGTCCACAACGCCTCTACCGCGATACCGCCGAGCAATACACCGAGCACCGCGAGCGTCGCCGCGCCGGCGACGAACGCGCTCACCAGCAGGTGGGGCAGCACGAGCGCGCTCTGCCAGAAGTCACGACCTTCGGCCTGACCGAACAGGAGTGCGCTGTAGCCCGCCGTCGCACAGGCGCAGAGCAGGGTTGGAATGGCGAGCACGAGCAGGAGCGGCTCGTTGCCCGTCGCGCCCGCGTACAGCCACACCAGCGCGGCGAGGCCGTACGCGATCAAGATCCACGTCCCGCGCACCAGCCACGAGGACCAGTTCGGCTTGAGCAGGATGTAGTGGAAGCGGTCGGGCCGCTTCAGGTCGAGGACGAGCAGCGCGCTGGTGATCGCGAGGAACACGAGCGCGACGATCGGGGCCAGCATGCCCATGAGCGGGGTCGCGCCGTGTCCGGCCATGGCGGCGAACGCGGCGACCATCAGGGCGCCGGCCGCGACGGACTTCGTCCACAGATACGCCGACACCCGACGCCCCCACGGATGCGGCGTGTGCGGGACGTCGTACACGGGCCGGCTCAGCGTGCCGTCGCCGCCCGTCTCGCGCTCCTGCACGCCGGCGACCATGCGGATCAGGTCGACCTCGGCGGGCGGACGCTCGGCCCAGAGATACGTCTCCGCGGGGCGCTGCAGCTGCGGCGTCAGCGCGGTCGTCTCGGCGCCGAGGTAGTACACCTTGGGTCGCGTCCCCTGTTCCGCCTTGCGCACCTGCACCTGCTCCGTGGCGACGAGACGGGCGATGCGCGTCGACGGATCGTCGAGGTCCCCCGCGATGATGGCCTGCTCGGGACAGACGATCACGCAGGCCGGCTCGAGACCGACCTCCACGCGGTGCGCGCAGTAGTGGCACTTCGCCGCCGTGTGCGTGTCGGGATCGATGTAGAGCGCGTCGTACGGACACGCCTGCATGCACGACTTGCAGCCGATGCAGCGCGCGCCGTCGAAGTCGACGATGCCGTCGTCGCGCCGGTAGAGGGCCACGGTCGGACAGATGGTGACGCACGGCGCGTGATCGCAGTGGTTGCAGCGCAGCACCGAGAAGTAGCGGCGCGTGGTGGGGAACGTCCCCTTCTCGACGTACTTCACCCACGTCCGGAACGCGCCGAGCGGCACGTGGTTCTCTTCCTTGCACGCCACCGTGCAGGCGTGACAGCCGATGCACTTCCGCTGGTCGATCACGAACCCGTAGCGCACGCAGGCTCCTGTCTGCTCGATGGGGTGAGCGTCATGCGAAGTGGTCGGGGAATGTCTCGAGGGCGCGGAGGAGCGCCAGGGGCGCGGCCTGGCCGAGGCCGCAGAGCGACGCCAGCTGGATCGCCTCGGCCAGCGCCTTGACGCGCTCCTCCACGTCGGCGCGGGCCGGTGTGCCGGCGGCCGTTCCCCGCAGCTCGTCGATCATGGCGAGCAAGCGTGGCGTGCCCTCGCGACAGGGCGTGCACTTGCCGCAGGACTCCGCGGCGTTGAAGGCCAGGAGCGTCTTCACGACATCGACGATGGACGCGCCGGGCGGCAGCGCGACGATGCCGCCCGTGCCGGGCGAGACGCGTTCGCGGGGCTCCATCGGCACGTCGAACAGCGAGGCCGGCACCACGACGCCGGACGGGCCGCCGACCACCGCGCCTTGCATGGCGCGCTTCTCGACGAGCCCGCCCCCGATGCGCTCCAGCAGGTCGCGCAGCGTGACGCCGTTCTTCACCTCCACCACGCCGGGGTGCCGGATCGGACCGGAGAGCCCGAACACCTTCGTGCCCGGCGCCTTCGGCGTGCCGAGCCCGGCGAACCACTCGCCCCCGCCTCGCACGATGGCGGGGATGGCCGAGAGGGTCTCGACGTTGTTGATGACCGTCGGCTTGCCGTGGAGTCCCGACTCCACGGGAAACGGCGGACGCGTCCGCGGCTGCGCGCGCCGCCCCTCGATCGACTCCAGCAGCGCGGTCTCCTCGCCGAGCACGAACCCGCCCGCGCCCCGACGCAGCGACACGCGACACGCGACCGGTCTGCCCAGGAGCGTCTCGCCGCAGATTCCCGCCGCCTCCGCGTCCGCCACCGCGCGCGCCAGCCGCGTCGCGGAGAGATTGGCTTCCCCGTGAACGTACAGGATCGCGCGCGAGGCGCCCGCCGCGTGGGCGGCGAGCAGCACGCCCTCGACGACCTGGTGCGGATCGCCTTCCATCAGGTGACGGTCCTTGAAGATGCCGGGCTCGCCCTCCTCGCCGTTCATCACGACGTACTTCGGCTCGCCGCGCGCGGTGCGACAGGCGTCCCACTTCACCGCGGTGGGGAAGAACGCGCCGCCGCGTCCCTGCAGCCCCGCCGCCTTCACCGTCGCGATGAGCGCGCTCGGCGGCTCGTCGAGCGCGTGCGCCAGCGCCGCGTACGCGCCGTGCACGAGCGCGTCGTCGAGGTCGGAGGGATCGATGGCGCCGGCGCGCGCCAGCACCACACGCTCCTGGGTCTTCCAGAACGGATGGTCCCGCGCTGGCGTGAGGCCGCGCCACGCCGCGTCGGCGAGGACGACGCCGGACAGTCCCACCACGCGAAAATCACCGGAGGTCGCGCCGAGCTGGTCGAGGAAGGCGTCCACGGCCGTCGGCGAGACGCTCTCGACGATGGCGCGCGGCCAGCCCGGCGCCTGGACCTCGACGGACGGCGCGGCATAGCACATGCCGCTGCACGCCCCGTCGAGCACGACCGCGTCGAGCGAGCGCCGCACCGCCGCCGCGGCGAGAGCGGCGCGCAGGGCGTCTCCGCCCACGGCGCGCCCGCAGCTTCCCGTCTGCACGAGCAGGCGCAGACGGCGATCGCTCGCACGGCGCCGTCGCGCCCCGGCCACGAGACGCTCGAGCGCCGCCGTCGCGCTGCCCTGCCCCGCGAGGTCATCGCCTCGCGTCGGCGAAGCGGCGACGGCCGTCGTCGGCGGCGGCGTCGCCGTCGGCGCCGGAAACGCGAGCGTGCCGTTCGCGGCGACGCGACCGTGATGGACGCCGTCGACGTCGACCAGCGGGGCGACGGAGCACGCGAACAGGCAGTCCACCGTCTCCACCGTGACGCCGTTGCGCGCCCGAACACGGTGGAGGATGTCGTCCGCTCCGAGCAGCCGGCACGTCACGCCGGTGCACACGCGGACGTGGCCGGGCGGACGTGCGGCCAGCCGGAACTCGGGATATCCGGTGGCGACGCCGTAGACCTCGCTGGCGGGCACGCGCAGGTGCGCGGCCACCGCGGCCAGGGCCGAATCGGAGAGGAAGCCCACCGCCTCGTGGACGGCGTGCAGCGCGGGCAGCAGCCACGTGCGCTCGCGAGGAAAGCTCCCCAGCGTGGGGGCGACGTCGACGTCCTGCGCCGCCTGACCGCTCATGGCTGGCGCCCTCCCGGAGTGTTGGCGGACGCGCGCGCGCTCAGCGTGTCGGCCAGGCGCCGGCGCAGGTCGGCGGCCTCGTCGGTCAATTGCGCGAGGTCGGTCCGCACCGCGGCCGCGTACTCGACGTCGGTCGCGTCGGCGAGGTTCGTCCGGGCGGTGAGCGCGCCCGCTTCGAGGCTGGCCCACGCGAGCGCCGCGCCGACCCCGAGATCGCTCAGCGTGCTGGCACGCGCCAGTGGCGCCACGCGCGCGCAGCCCCGCACGACGTCGCGCGCCACGCGCGCCGTACGCACGGGGACGTCGGTGGCCTCACGCAGCGCGCGTGCGACGGCGTCGTCGCGTTCGCCGGTGGGACGGCGGCGCGCCTCGAGCACCCCCGTGTAC
>JBKPPN010000051.1:0-9839 GCA_046733575.1 Candidatus Methylomirabilota bacterium
ATCTTACCCTCCCGACTCACACGGCACACCGCCGACGCGGTTCCGGTTTCGCGGCTACTGGTATCATCTCGCATGCGGCCCGCCCTACTAACCGCGTCGCCATGCCCGCGACCCGGGCAGACAGGAGGGGGACAGGAAGGAGTCAGACGTGAAGCGAAGCACCGTCATTGTGATCGTCGCCGTGGCCTGCATGATGATTCCCGTCATCGCGCTCGCAATCTCCGATGCAACCTCGGCATCGGCCGAGCGCGCGTCTCACGTCGGCCGCGGGCGCTATCTCGTGAAGATCGCCGGTTGTAACGACTGCCATACGGCAGGCTATGCAGAGACCGGCGGCGCCGTGCCCGAAGCGGAATGGCTCACCGGGGATCGACTCGGATGGCGAGGGCCATGGGGCACGACGTACCCGATCAACCTGCGTCTCTACATGAACGGCTTGTCGGAGCCTCAGTGGCTCACTCTGGCGCGAACGCTTCGGAGCCGCCCACCGATGCCGTGGTTCGCGCTGCGCGACATGTCGGACGACGATCTGCGGGCGATCTACCAGTTCGTCCGATCCCTGCCTCCGCGCGGAGACCCGGCGCCGGCGTACGTGCCGCCGGACCGCGTTCCGCCGATGCCGTACGTCCAATTCCCGGCACCTGCGAAGTGACCGCATCCCGCAGCACCAGCGAGGTCTCGCTGGTGCTGCGGCAGCCGCAATGTTCGGCGACCGATCGAGTCGACGGGAACGGGCGTCACCGTCCGGTGGTCTTCCGGATGCTACTCATGTGGTCGTCGATGTGGCCGAGAAGGCTCAGCATGATTAGCTGCTCGGCGGTCATCGGCGGCAGGTCGGTGAACACCGTGCCCGTCTTCGCGAGCTGAGCGTCGTCGAGACCGCGCAGCACCGCGGCCGCGGTCACGGCGTTCTTCTCGAAGAGCGCCACCGTTTCCGCCTTCGTGCAGTCGGCGTACTCTCTGGCGTGCTCCGCGTTCCGCTCGTCGAGCATGGCTCGCGTGAAGACGCCGCGGGTCAGTGTCCCCGACGCGAGCGCGCTCACGATCCCGGCCACGGCCTCCAGTCCGCCGGCGAGGTGATGTGCGGCCACGCCGACCGTCCACTTCTCCGCCGCGGTGACCTTCTTCCAGTCGGCGTCATCGAGCTTCTCGAGCGTGCCCAGTGCCTCCCGCGCTTTCGCCTCGAACTCGGTCGCCAGCGCTTCCGTCCTCGCTCCCATGGATCTCTCCCTCCGGTTCGGTTCCTGGCCCGGGCCCAGGTCTGGCTCAGTCATAGACATGTCGAACGAGCCCGGACGGGATCGACAGCGGGGGGCGTGGGGCTATCGCGGGGCGAGGGCGCGGTTCTCGAGCCGACTCAGGAGCCGGACGACGGGCCAGAGGATGAGGAAGTAGACGATCGCCGCGACCACGATCGGTGTCGGGTTGTAGGTCACGCTCTGGGCCTGGCGCGCCTGGTAGAGGAGCTCGGGCACCGCCACCACGCTGCCGAGCGAGGTCAGCTTCACGACCTCCAGCGTGTTCGACAGGAGGTCGGGCAGCACGTTGCGCACCGCCTGGGGCAGCACGACGTACGTCATGGCCTGCAGGCGCGAGAGCCCCGTGGATCGTGCGGCCTCGATCTGCCCCGCCGGCACGGAATCGATGCCGGCCCGGAAGATCTCGCCGTAGTACGCGCCCGTGTTCAGGAAGAACGCGATGGCCACGCAGACGAAGCCGCCGAGCTCGAGCCCGGCGAACGGCAGCCCGGCGAAGAGGAGGATGAGGAGCACGAGGGGCGGAAACGCGCGAAAGAAGTCGACCCACGCCATCAGCGGCCAGCGGACGACGGGATGCTTGACGTGCGCGAGCAGGGCCAGCATGAGCCCGCCGAGCAGGCCCAGCGGCACCACCAGCAGCGACAGCAGCACGGTGTTGAGCAATCCGGCCCGCACGATGGGCCAGGACGCGGCGATGATCTGCGGATTGAAGAACGTCTGGATCATCGCGGCCGCGTCAGCGCTTCCACGCGAACCGCGTCTCCACCCAGCGCGCGGCCACCACGACGGGCAGGAACAGCACGAGGTACGCCGCCGCGCCCAGCATCAGCGGCGACGGGTTGTACGAGTTCGACATCGCGGAGCTGGCCTGCCCCAGGATCTCGCTGACGGCCACGACGGTGCCGAGCGCGGTGCCCTTGGTGATCGCGATGGTGCGATTGGTCAGCGGCGGGATGGCGAGCCGCACCGCCTGCGGCAGCACCACGTTGACGAGCGTCTGCCCGAACGAGAGCCCCGTCGAGCGCGCCGCCTCCCACTGGCCCTTCGCCACCGACGTGATTCCCGCCCAGAAAATCTCTTCCGAGAACGCCATGAGCACGAATGTCAGCGACAGCCACGTCGAGACGAAGCCCGAGGGGGAGACATCGATGGCGGGGAGTCCGAAGTAGATGAGGACGATCACGACCAGCGGCGGTAGCGACCGGAACAGATCCACGACGAGCACGATCAGCCAGTTGAGCGGCCGGAAGCCGAGACTGCGCAGCAGCGCCAGGGCGAGACCCGCCGCGATCCCCGTGACGACGACGAGCAGCGCGAGCTCGATCGTGACCACCACGCCGGAGAGGATGTCGGGCAGGTACCGCGCCATGACCTTGCCATTGAAGAAGGTCTCGACGAAGCGGTCCCAGCGGCCTCCGCTCAATGCCGCTGGATCTGGCCGATGAAGGCGCGCGTGCGGTCGTGGGTGGGCCGTTCGAAGATGACGGCGGGCGGGCCTTCCTCGACGATGACGCCCTCGTCCATGAAGACGACGCGGTCCGCGGCGTTGCGGGCGAACCCCATCTCGTGGCTCACCACGATCATCGTCATGCCGCTCTCGCGGAGCGAGCGCATGACCGCCAGCACGGAGCCGACCAGCTCGGGATCGAGCGCGCTCGTCGGCTCGTCGAACAGCATCACGCGCGGCTCGAGCGCGATGGCGCGGGCAATGGCCACGCGCTGCTGCTGCCCGCCGGAGAGCTGACCCGGCGTGTGCCCGGCGCGATCCGCAAGGCCGACGCGCTCCAGCGCCGCGCGCCCGAGCTGGTCGGCGCGCGCCCGCGACTGGCCCGCCACCTTGCGGAGCGCGAGCGTGACGTTGCCCAGCGCGGTCATGTGCGGGTAGAGGTTGAAGGACTGGAAGACCATGCCGATGCGCTGGCGCGCGTGGTTGATGTCCGTGCGCGGGTCCAGCATGTCGATGCCGTCGACGACCACGCGGCCGGCCGACGGCTCCTCGAGCCGGTTCAGGCAGCGCAGCAGCGTCGACTTCCCCGATCCCGACGGCCCGATCACGAACACGAGCTCGCGCTCGGCCACGGTGAGATCGATGCCCTTCAGGACGTGATGGGCGCCGAAGTGCTTGTGCAGCCCGCGCGCCTCGACGATGGGCGCCGGCATGCCGTCAGGTCAGTTCGTGCAGTGCAGCTCGTGCGGCGTGGGGTCGTACCCCGGCATGCCGGGGACGCCGTAGCCGGGCGTGATCACGTTCTCCAGGTCGTCGGGCGCCGGCTTCCGCCCGAACCACTTCTCGGAGAGCTTCGCGATGGTGCCGTCCTTCTTCATGCAGTCGAGCGCGTCCTGCAGCTCGGCGCGCAGCTTGGGGTTGTTCTTCGGCACCGGCGCAGCCCAGTGCGCGCGCGTGTCCTTCAGCTCCAGGTCCGCCACGAACTGCGGGTTCTTCGACGCGGCATAGCGGATGGCGGTGTTGCCGCCGAGCGTCGCGTACGCGCGTCCGGACACGACGGCCTGCGTGGCGTCGGGCTGCGTGTCGTACGACTGCACCGTGAAGCCATGCTCCGCGCCCTTGGCCTTGGACAGCGTCTCGTACGGCGTCCCCTTGTTGACGGCGACCGACTTGCCCTTGAGGTCGGCCCAGTCGTGGATCGGCGCGGAGCCCTTCTTGATGCCGAACTGGTAGGCCGTCCACAGGTAGCCCGAGGTGAACAGCATGTTCTCCGCGCGCTCCTTCGTGACCGTCGTCGGCGCCGCGACGAAGTCGTAGCGCCCGGACTGCATGCCGGGGATGAGCGTGGAGAAGCTCACCGCGTCGATCGTGATCTCGCGCTTCATGCGTCGCGCAGCCTCCGTGAAGAGGTCGATCTGGAATCCCTCGACGCCGCCACCGAGCTTCGGCATCGCGTGGGGAGCGAACGTGCCGTCGACACCGGTGCGAAGGGGCGGAAGCTTCTCCTGCGCGAGCGCGGGAGCGGCCCAGAGCAGCGCGGCGATGGCGAGAGCGGCGACGCGATACGGCGTCATGACGATGCCTCCCGGGGAGTGGTGATGGCGTGCGACCGGTGCGAGCCGGCAAGGCCGGCGCAGCATGGATCGGACTCGAATCCGCGCGTCAAGATCGCAGCGATCGTGTCAGAGCGCGCCAGCCAAGTCAAACCGACGCGGCTCGCGGGAAGATGGCGACCTCGGTCAGCGCTTGCTCGGAGTGTGTCGCGGTAACCCGAGGGGCGGCGCGGCTTGGGCGCGCCGGCTCCGAGTCGGGGGGCTTGGGGGGCGTCGGGCCCCCCATGTCGACTAGTCTTTCTCGGGGAGGCGCGCGCCATGAGGAGCATCGGCGTCGTGGTCCTGATCGTGGTGCTCGTCTTCGTCACCGGCGCCCCGGCGTCGTCGCAGGAACCGGTCTACCTCGACCCTGTCGGAGCGCTTCTGCTCTTTCCGTTCGCCGTCGCGGCCACGATCGCGGGTGGGATCGCTGCGTTACTCGCGGCGCCGTTCACCTACCCGTACGCATACCAGGCAGCCTACGACGATCCGTACGCCGACTCGTACGCGTACACCTACCCGGATCCGTACGCGCCCTCGTATTCCTACGCTGCGCCGGCGTACGTCGACGCCTCCGCTCCCGCGCCGTCGTACTGGTACTACTGCCCGAGCGCCCGCGCGTATTACCCCTACATCCCCACCTGCCCCGAGGGGTGGATGCCGGTGGTGCCCGGAACGCCGTAGTCGTGGATCCGGCCGACGACGAAGGCACGGCATCCGTCGTCGGCCGAGCAGTCGGGACCGCTATCTCGTCGCGGCGCCGAAGCGCGGAGCGTGCTCGATGTCATCCTCCAGCGCGGCCGGTCCTTCGGTCGGCAGCATCTCGAGGTAGTTCAGGCCCGCGTCGATGTCCGTCTCCCACATCTCCCGCGGCAGCTCGTAGAGCAGCTCGACCCCGTAGCCGTTCGGGTCGCTGAGATAGACGCTGTGCGTGACGCCGTGGTTGATGCGCAGGTGGAACTTCACGCCGCGCTGCTGGAGATCGGCGATCTTCTTCTGCCACGACTCGCGGTCGGGCATGGCGATCGCGATGTGGTTCAGGGCGAGCGGCGCGCCGAAGAGTCCCCACTCCGCGGACGGCTTCGGGACATCCGGATTCTCCACGAGCGCGACGTCGTGATGGGTCATCTTGCCGCCGTGCGACCCGCTGTAAAACCGCATCTTCGGCAGCGGGCCCATGTCGGAGCGCGGTCGCAGCGCGCCCACCTGCTTCAGGCCGACCACCTCCGTCCAGAACCGATGCGACTCCTCCATGTCGCGGACGTTGAGGACCACGTGGTTCACACCGACCGGCGTGGGACTGTCATTGCTCATCGCGCTTCCCTTCTTTCTGGTTCGTCGCGACCGGTTGCGCCGAGGCTCTCGAGACTACGATGAATCGACGTCCGATCCGTGCTCACCTCCGGTCGATCCTGTCAGAGCCCTCGAAACGAGTCAAACGTTCCGCCACACGGCGCCAGCTTGTTCGTCGACACCTCCCACGTCTTCAGCGACTTCTGGACGCTGCGGTATGCCGCGATGGAATCGCCGCGGGCTGGGAGAGCCGGGGACGTGCGCTTGCGCGAGGGATCGCGCGGAGGGACAGTCCGGGAGATGGGTCAGCACGTCTCGTACCGGACCGTGACGATCGATGGCCTCTCGATCTTCTACCGTGAAGCCGGTCCCGAGCGCGCACGGACCATGCTGCTCCTCCACGGGCTCCCGTCGTCGTCGCGGATGTTCGAGCCGCTCCTCACGCGCCTGGCCGGTGACGTCCACATGATCGCTCCCGACTACCCGGGCTTCGGGCACAGCGACGCGCCATCACCCGAGACGTTCTCCTACACCTTCGACACCATCGCCGAGGTCATGAATCGCTTCACCGAGGCGCTGGACCTCGCGACGTACACGCTCTACATGCAGGACTACGGCGGACCCGTCGGCTTTCGCATGGCGCTCGCTCATCCGGAGCGCGTCGAAGCGCTGATCGTCCAGAACGCGGTCGCGCACAACGAGGGTCTCGGCGCGCCGTGGAAGACACGGCGTGCGTTCTGGGCCGACCGCGCATCACACGAGGCGGCGCTGCGCGCCAACCTGCTGTCGCTCGACGCCACCCGCCTCCGTCACGTCGGCCACGACCCGCATCCCGAGAAGTACGATCCCGACCTGTGGAGCGACGAGTTCGCGTTCCTCAACAGGCCGGGTGAGGCCGACATCCAGACCGAGCTGTTCTACGACTACCGCACCAACGTCGAGGCGTACCCGACCTGGCAAGCGTGGATGCGACAGGCGCAGCCGCGCCTGCTCGTCGCCTGGGGCAAGTACGACCCTTCGTTCGATCTCTCGGAGGCCGAGGCCTACCGGCGCGATGTGCCGGACGCCGAGGTCCACATCCTGGACGCCGGGCACTTCGCCCTCGACACGGCAGCCGACGAGATCGCCACGCTGGTTCGCGGCTTCGTCGGATCGTCGCCGGCGCGTTCCCCGGGCGGCGCGCCGACGCGATAACGTCGCCCGCTCGCTCAGCGTCGCTTGCGAAGCGCCGCGGGCTTGTGCGCTGCACGCGCGCCCGACCGCTCGGTCTCCACGATGTACTGCGGATTCCGGGGCGACGCCTTCGCGACGTGCCCCTTGATCTTCACCGGCGCGGTCACGCGCTTCACCACGCGACCGACGGCCTTTCCCGACGGCTTCGTCTTGCCGCCGTGCGCGTTCCACTCGACCCGATCACCCGGCCGCAGCTTTTCTCGCTTCGCCATCTGTCCACCTCCGCGGCCGGGTGCGCTTCAAGACGGAGGCCCGCGAGTCCCGGGGCGGCATGCGGCCGGTTTCGCGGATGCCGAGGCGGGCGAGCTCGCGTCGCAGGCGCACGAGCGCCTGGTCCTTGCGCTTGGCCTCGAGCATCGCGTCGAACGGTTGCCGCGGCGCCGCCGCCACGAACGCCGCGACGTCGCGCGCGCGCACCCAGTCCGCGTGCTGACCGCGACGACCGCCGCGCGCCTGACTGCTCAGGTGGATCTTCGGAATGCCGTCGCCCCGGCTCCACGTGGCGAAGCAGGCGGCGATGACGTCGCGCGTCGCGCGCTCGCCCACGATCCGTCCGGGGTTCGCGCGGTGATGGAGCCAGTCGAAGACGACGGGGAGCCCGGTCAGGCGCGACGCGGCGACGACGTCCTCGGCCGTGAACATCCGCTCGTCGTTCTCGACGATGAGCCGGGCGCGGCATCGCTCGGGCAACTCGTCGACGGCGCGAGCGAAGCGATCGATGGCCGCGTCCCGACCCTCCGCCATCGAGCCGACGTGGACGATGATCTTCGCGTCGTCGCCGACACCGAGCGCGTCGAGGAACCGCGCGTGCCAGACCACCTCGTCGACCGACGCGGCTGCCACCGTCGGCGTGACCGAGTTGAGCACGGTGAACTGGCCCGGATGCATCGAGACGCGCATGGCGTGCCGCTCGATCGTCCGGCCGATACGCTCGAGCACAGGACCGAACTCGCTCCACCACGCGAGGCGGTTCACCGGGTGCGACGCGAACGGGATGACGTCGCTGCTGATCCGGTACAGCCGGACGTCGAGCGTCACGTTGTAGGCGAGCACGCGCTCGAGGTTGCGCAGGTTCTCGTCGATGAGCTCGCGGAGGCGCGCGGGCGTCGCATTCGCGAGTCGACAGGTCCGGTTCGTGGGGGCATCGATGGAGAGCGCGATGGCGACGTAGCCGAGATGCCGGATCATCGGCACCGAGGCATGCAGGTTGCACGCCACGGACCGGATGAGCTGGCCGGCCGATCCCGCTGCGCTCGAGGCCGCACGCCGACTCCTCCGGACGCCGGCGCGTGGGCCGTGTGTCATCGCGAGCGATCGCGACGTCGACGGCCTCACCGCCGCGCTCATCAGCCGGCGCGCGCTTGCGCGACTCGGCGCGGAAGAGATTACGATCGTCGTCGCCGGCAAGGGCGAACACGCCCACCATCCCGACATGCAGGCGCGCCTGCGATCGGAACGACCGTCGCGGCTGGTCGTGGTGGACATGGGCAGCCGCGGCGCGCCGATCCTTCCCGGCGTCCCGACCGTCGTCGTCGATCATCACCAGCCACGTGGTCTGCCGCCTGACGCGGTCGTCGTGAGCGCGTTCGGGCATGAGCCGGTCGCGTCCACCAGCCTGCTCGCGCTCGAGCTGTTCCGCGGCCTCACCGCCGTCGACGATCTCGTCTGGCTCGCGGTGCTCGGGACGGTGGCCGACCTGGGGGTCGGCGCTTGGTTTCCGGAGGTGCGGGCGTGGCTCGCGCGCCACGGCACGCGCGACGTGACGGAAGCCGTGGCGATGCTGAATGCCGCCCGGCGCATCGCCACCGACGAGGTGCAGAACGCGCTCGACGTGCTGACGCGTGCCAGCGATCCGCGGGCGATCGCCCGCGGCCGCGATCCCGGTGTGGCGCGCCTGCGCGCGGCTCGCCGCGCCGTCGACGTGGAGACCCGACGCTGCGGTCGCACGCGGCCGGTGTTCGCGGGGCGCTTCGCGCTCATCCGCTTCCGCTCGCCGATGCAGGTGCACCCGCTCGTTGCGGTCCGGTGGCTGCGTCGTCTCGGCGGCTATGTCGTCATCGCCGCCAACGACGGCTACCTGCCCGGCCGCGTGAACTTCGCGATGCGGACGAGCACGGACGTCAATGTCGTCGATCTCCTGCGCTCGCTTCCCCTCGGGCGCGTCACCGGCGAATACGGCTTCGGCCACCCGAGCGCGAGCGGCGGAAGCCTGACGCCCGCAGACTTCGAGCGGCTCCTCGCCGCGCTGGGGTTCCCTATGCCCCCGGCCGCTCCGGCGCCGTCACCGGTCGCTGCGCTGCGGTGAGGCGGCATCCGCTCGTCCGGGGTGTGCGACGTCCGGTGCGGCTCGCGCGATCCGCTCTCGCTTCGACGTCGAGGAAGGCCGATGAGTGACGATCGCTTCGGACTTTCCGATCTCCGGTTCTACGCGTATCACGGCGCCGCGCCGCACGAGCGGGTGGTCGGGCAGTGGTTCTCCGCCGACATCGAGCTGTCGCTCGATCTCGGCCCCGCGGGCGATAGCGACGATCTCGGCGCGACCGTCGATTACCGCGACGTGGCGGCGGTGGTGCTGGAGGCCGCCACCGGCGAGCCGGCGGCGCTGATCGAGCGCGTGGCGTCGCGCATCGCGACGCGGGTGCTCGATCGCTTTCCCGCCAGCGAGGTCCGCGTCCGGCTCCGCAAGTTCAGCTCGCCCGGCCCCAGCGTGGCCGCCACGACGTGGATCGAGGTCGTGCGAACCCGCCGCCCGGCGGCGTGACGCGTTGCTGGATGTGAGCTGGATCGCGTCAGGATGTCGCTTCGCGACATCCTGACGACGCAGGCCGCGGCGGGGTTGCCGGTATCCTGGGGAAGGCTTCGATGTGCGCGCGGGGGCGAAATCCAGGAGGGGGATACGTGATGAAGAGCTTGCTGGCGTTCATGGTGGCTGCGGTGCTCGTCGCGGGTGGCTGTGCGTCGAGCCGTACGGGGAATCCGGAATCCGCGCAGTCGAAGTGCAAGGGGACCTGGGAC
>JBKPPN010000052.1:0-8546 GCA_046733575.1 Candidatus Methylomirabilota bacterium
CGCCGTAGCCGTCGCGCGCCCGGGCGGCGGAGACGTAGCCGCCGCGCACGTCGGCCGCCACGCGCTCGGGATCGCGCGTGAGCGGATCGCCGAAGCCGCCGCCGCCCGCCGACTGCATCACCACCACGTCGCCGGCGGCAATCCGATGACCCGTCACCTTCCCCGGCGTGGCGAAGTCGATCTCGTCACCGTCGCGCCGAACCGAGACACGCGCCGCGGCGGCCGCGCTGGCCCCGCCCACGCCGAACGGCGGCAGGACGGCGCGGTCGCTCAGCACGGAGTAGCGCGACTCGCCCTCGACCAGGCGCACCTCGCGCGAGAACCCGAGGCCGCCGCGCAGCGCGCCCTCGCCGCCGGAGTCGGTGCGCAGCGTGCTGCGCTCCACGAGCAGCGGCATCCCGGCTTCCAGCGCCTCGGCCGACTGGATGGTCCGGACGTTGCCGAAGTCGATGTTGCCCCAGGCGCTCGGACCGTCGTCCTCGGCGTGACCGCCGTTGCCGCCCGCGGGCGCCTCGTAATAGACGTAGTCGCGCCCGCGTCGCTCGTCGCGTCCGCCCATCGCGTTGGGGAACGACGAACCGCAGAGGTCCCCGGAGATCAGGTTCGGCACGACCTGACCCAGCGCGCCGAGCATCACCGACACCGCGCGCTTGCGGACCTCGCCGTGCGCGCCGGCCGGCGCGTCGAGCTTGACGTCGACGATCGACGCGGGCGGCGCCGACAGCCGGATCGGACGGAACGTCCCCTGGTTGATGGCGCCCTCGGGGTCGAGCGCCGCCTTCACCGCCACCAGCACGCCGGCGCCCGTCGTCGCGAGCGTCGAGTTCACCACGCCCGGCACCTGGGGATTCGATCCCGCGAAGTCGGCCAGGATCTCGTCGCCGCGCTTGATCAGCGTCAGTCGCATGAGCACCGGATCGAAGCGCCCCTCGGGATAGAACTCGAGGTAGTCCTCGTAGACGTACTCGCCGTCGGGCAGGGCGGCGATCTTGGCGCGCAATCGTCGCTCGCAGCGGTCGTAGTTGAGGGCGATGCAGTCGAGGACCGTCTTGCGGCCGTAGCGCGCGAGCAGCTTGCGGATGCGGCTCTCGGCCACCTTGCACGCGCCCAGCGAGGCCTCGAAGTCGCCGCGACGATCCTCGGGCAGCCGCATGTTGTTCAGCAGCAGCGCCATGGCGGCGCGGTTCAGCCGTCCTTCCTCGATGATCTTGATGGGCGGGATGCGCACGCCTTCCTGGTAGATGTTGGTGTTGAGGCCCGAGTAGCTGCCCGGCGCGCCGCCGCCGACGTCGGACCAGTGCGCGCGCACGGCGGGGAAGATGATCAGCTCGCCCTCGTCGAAGAGCGGGTAGAGCATCGTGACGTCGTTCAGGTGGGTGCCGCCGCGATAGGAGTCGTTGAGCAGGATCACGTCGCCGGGACGGATGTCGCCCTCGAAGTCCTCCATGGCGCAGCGCACCGACCACGGCATGGGCAGCACGTGACCGGGATGGTCGTCGGACTGCGCCACCATCTGGGCCTGCGCGTCGAAGAGCGCGCAGGAGAAGTCGTCCATGTCCCAGATCACCGGCGAGTACGACGCGCGGATCACCGTGGCGCGCATCTCGCGCACGATGGCGATGAGGCCCTCGCACACGACCTCGAGCGTGATGGGATCGACCGTCATCGCGGCAGCGTTCATACCGTCCTCCGTTCCAGCACCAGCTCGCCCCACGTGCCGACCGTCGCCGTCCAGCCCGGCGGCACCACCGTCGTCGCGCCCATCTCCTCCACGATGGCGGGCCCCGTCACGGGGACGCCGCCGGGGAGTCGGTCCCGCGCGTAGATCGGCGTGCGCAGGGTCTCGCTCCCGAAGTAGACGGCGCGCTCGGCCCGCTGAGCGTCGCGGACGTCCCCGCTGACGGACCAGCGTGGCAGCGTCGGCTTCGGCACGGCGCCGGAGGCGGCGAGGCGGAAATTCACGATCTCCGCCGCCGCGTCGCGCGCGTGCCCGTACCGTCGCTCGTGGCCGCGCTGGAATGCGGCGTCGAGCGCGGCCATCGACGTGGCGTCCTCGGGCACGCGGGGCACGCGCACCAGCAGCTCCCACGACTGGCCGACGTACCGCATGCCGACGGTCCGCGTGAGCGTGATGCGCTCGGGAGCGATGCCCTCGCCCTCCAGGTCCGTCCGCGCCTCGCGCTCCATCTCGCCGAACAGACGCGCGACGTCGTCGAACGAATCGCGCCGCGTGTGGGTCAGGCGCGTGCGCACGTAGTCGCGCCGGAGGTCGGAGATCAGCGAGCCGAAGGCGGAGAAGTTCCCCGGCGCGGGCGGTACGATCACGCGCGGCATCTCGAGCTCCTCGGCGATGAACGCGGCGTGCACCGGTCCGGCGCCGCCGTAGGCCACGAGGGCGAAGTCGCGAGGATCGTGGCCCTTGGCGATGGAGATCTCCTTGATGGCTCCGACCATCTTGGCCACCGCGATGCGGATGATGCCCTCGGCGAGCGCCGCCACGTCGGCCACGCCCGGGACGCGCGGCAGCAGCGCGCGCAGCGCGGTCTCGGCGCGCTTGGCGTCGAGCGGAACCTCGCCGGCAAGAGGAATGTCGTCGCCGAGCCGGCGCAGCACCACGTCGGCGTCGGTGATGGTCGCTTCCGTGCCGCCGCGGCCGTAGCAGGCCGGACCGGGATCCGCTCCGGCGCTCCGCGGGCCGACACGCAGCGCGCCCGCCTCGTCGATCCAGGCCACGCTGCCGCCGCCCGCGCCGATCGAGTTGATCTCGATCTGCGGTGTGCGATTCGGCAGCCCGGCGATGTGCTGCTCGGTCGTCAGGACGGGCTCGAGATCCTCGATGAGGCAGACGTCGGTGCTGGTGCCGCCCATGTCGTACGTGATGAGGTTGCGCGCGCCCGTCATGCTTCCCAGATTGACCGCGGCCGCGACGCCGCCCGCGGGACCGGAGAGCACGGTGTGCACGGGGAAGCGCGCCGCCACTTCCGCCGGCACGATCCCGCCGCTCGACGTGGTGATGAAGACGCGGCCGCGGTAGCCGCGCTCGGCGAGCGCGGCGGCGAGTCGCGTGAGATACCCACCCACCTTCGGGCCGATGTAGGCGTTGAGCGCCGCGGTGCTGAAGCGCTCGTACTCGCGGAACTCCGGCAGGACGTCCTCCGACGTCGCAATGAACCAGCCCGGCAGCGCGGCCGCCGCGGCACGCGCGGCGGCGCGCTCGTGCGTCGGGTTGGCGTAGCTGTGCAGGAACGCGATCACGAGGGCGGTGCCGGTGCCGTTCTCGCCGTGCGTACCGTCGCGCACGGCGGCCAGCGCGCGCTGGACGCCGTCTTCGGCGAGCGGACGGAGCACCGAGCCGTCGAAGGCCAGGCGCTCGTCGACCTCCACCACGCGCTCGCGTGCGACGAGCGGCGCGGGTCGGCGCGCCCGGATGTCGTAGAGCACGGTGCGGTTCGTGCGTCCGATCTCCAGCGTGTCGCGGAAGCCGGCCGTGGTCAGCATCCAGACGACGGCGCCCTTGCGCTCGAGGATCGCGTTGGTGCCGATCGTCGTCCCGTGCACGACGCGCCCCGTCGACGGCAGCGCGACGTCCAGCTTCGCGAGTCCGGCGAGGAGTCCGAGGGTGGGATCGGCGGGGCTCGTGGGCGACTTGCCCACCGTCAGCGTGCCGCGCTCCTCGTCGTAGAGCACCACGTCCGTGAACGTCCCGCCCACGTCGATGCCGACCCACTGCATGGCGGCCCTCACGCCACGCTGCCGAGACGAACGATCGTGCGACGCAGGCGGCCCTCGCCGATCTTCTCCCGGGCGTTGTGCGCTTCCACCCTGAACACGAGGCGTCGCTCCTCGACCTCCGTGAGCTCCGCGGTGACGTGGAACCATTCCCCCACCGGCGTGGCACGGCGGTGGGTGACGCAGATCTCGTAGCCGACCGTCGTCCGCTCGGGAAGCAGGTAGGGATCGGTCGCGTCCTGTGCGGTGAGCTCCATCTGCATGATCATCGAGGGCGCGGTGAGGATCGGACGCCCGCCCGCGTGCGCGGTCGTCATGGCCTCGGTCACCTCCACGCGTCGCTCGGCGCTGAGACCCGGTCGAATACGGGAATCGCTCATGGGCCGCATGATACAGCGCGTACGCCGCCGCGCGCGGCCGGGAGTACACTACGCGGCGCACAGACGGATCGCGAGCGGCGCGGCGACGAGTCCGCGCGCTCCGGCAAGGAGAGGGTCGATGGGCACGTGGAGGCTCTACACCGGCGCGGATGGTCAGTCGCACGTCGAGACGATCGACTGGCGCGCCACGCCCGACTGGACCAAGGGGATGCGGACGACGCAGATCAGCTTCGGCGAGTGGCCGGTGGGCAAGTTCCTCGACTGGCATCCCGCTCCGCGACGACAGTTCGTCATCATCCTGTCCGGCCAGCTCGAGATCGGCCTGGGTGACGGCAGCACGCACGTCTTCGGCCCCGGCGACGCCCGCCTCGTCGAGGACACCACGGGCAAGGGCCACACCACGCGGCAGCTCGGCAACGAGCCCTGCGTGACCGCGACCATCCCGCTCGCGTCGTAGCCGATGCGCGCGATCGTCTGTCACGCCTGGGGCACGCCGGAGAGCCTGAAGCTCGAGGACGTGCCCGCGCCGACGCCGAAGCCGGACGAGGTCCTGATCGACGTCCGCGCCACGGCCATCAACTACGCCGACGCGATCATGGTCGCGGGCACGTACCAGACGAAGCCGCCGTTTCCGTTCAGTCCCGGTCTCGAGACCGCGGGCGTCGTCGCGCGCTGCGGCGAGGCGGTCTCGCGATTCAGGCCGGGCGATCGCGTGATGGCCATCGTGCCGTACGGCGGCCTCGCCGAGCAGGCGGTGGCATCCGAGGACGAGACGTTCGCGATCCCGCGCGGCATGCCGTTTGAGGAGGCGGGCGCGTTCCCCATCGCTTACATCTCCAGCCACGTCGCGATCAGGTGGGAAGGACGGCTCGAGGCCGGCGAGACCATGCTGGTGCTCGGCGCGGCCGGCGGCGTGGGGCTGACGGCCGTCGAGATCGGCAAGGCGATGGGCGGACGCGTGATCGCGGCGGCGAGCACGGACGAGAAGCTGGCCGCCGCGCGGGACCACGGCGCGGATGACGTGATCAACTACACGAGGGAGAAGCTCACCGAGCGCGTGATGGCGCTGACCGCCGACAAGGGCGCCGACGTCTGCTTCGATCCCGTCGGGGGCGAGCTGTTCGACGCGGCCCTCTCGTCGCTCGGGTGGGGTGGACGGATGCTGCTCGTGGGCTTCGTCGGCGGCGTGCCGAACATCCCCGCCAACCGCTTGCTCGTGAAGAACCGCGCCGCGCTCGGGAGCTCGCTGCGCTACTACCGCTGGCACGCGCCGGACAAGTTCCGTCGCTCCGTCGAGGAGCTATTGAGCTGGTACGAGGCGGGCAGGCTGCGTCCGCTCGTCACGCACCGACTGCCGCTCGAGCAGAGTGTCGAGGCGATCCGTCTCCTCACCGACCGCAAGGCCCACGGCAAGGTGGTCGTCACGATGGGAGCGCGCTGAGCGTGCCCCTCCGCGTGGAGCCGCACGGCGCCCACGTCGTCGTCGTCACCATCGACAACCAGCCCCGCCGCAACGCGATGCCGCGCGCCATGATGGCCGAGCTCGCCGCCACGTGGGATCGCCTCGAGACCGACCCCAGCTGCCGCGCCATCGTGCTCACGGGCGCCGGGGATCGCGCCTTCAGCGCGGGCGCCGACATGAGCGGCGACCTCTCGGCCGGCCCGGAGATCGCGCAGGTCGTGAACGCCGCACTGCTCAAGACGCGCGTCTACACGACGCCCATCGTGGCCGCGGTGAACGGCGACTGCGCGGGCGGTGGCGTCGAGCTCCTGCTCGCCACCGACATCCGGGCCGCCGCCCCGCACGCGCGCTTCGGCCTGCCCGAGGTGAAGTGGTCGATCTATCCGTTCGGCGGCGCCACCGTGAAGCTCGTGCAGCAGATCGGCTACGTGCACGCGATGGAGCTGCTGCTCACGGCCAAGCTGGTCGACGCCAACGAGGCGGCGCGGATCGGACTGATCAACCACGTGGTGTCGGCGGAGCGGCTCATGCCGTGGGCGCTGGAGACGGCGGAGACGATCGCCGCGAACAGTCCCAGCGCCGTCCGCGCCGTCAAGGAGCGCATCAGCACGACGATCGCCGAGCACGCCGAGCGGAGCGAGACCCTCGACCAGGCGCTCGGCGACCGCGTGCGCGCGAGCGGCGACTTCCGCGAGGGCGTGGCCGCGTTTCGCGAAAAGCGGCCGCCCGACTATCGTTAGAAGGAGCGCGTCATGCCCACGAAGATCCTGTTCTCTCCCCGGCAGCCCGACGTCATCGTCGACATGGCGCGTGAGATGACGCCGGCCGGCTTCGAGCTGGTCGTCGTCGATCCGGGCTCGCCGGAGTTCTACAAGGAAGCGGTCGATGCCGAGTACTTCATGGGTCTGGCGCGCCAGATGGGCGGCGAGTTCTTCCGCTCCGCGCCGAAGCTGAAGCTGGTGCAGCTGCTGAGCGCGGGCTACGATCGCGTCGACATCGAGGCCGCGCGCAAGGCCAAGGTGCCCGTGTCGAACAACGGCGGCGCCAACGCCATCGCCGTGGCCGAGCACACCCTCCTGCTGATGCTGGCCGTGCTCAAGCGGCTCGTGCGCTTCCACAACGACGTGGTGGCGGGCAAGTGGCGCGTGGGCAACCTGGTGGACGATCGCGTGGGCGAGCTGGCGGGCAAGACGGTGGGGATCATCGGGCTGGGCAACATCGGCAAGAAGGTCGCTCGTCGCGTCCAGGCCTTCGACGCACGCGTCGTGTACTACGACATCGAGCGTCTCACCGAGGCCCAGGAAGACGCCCTCGGCGTTCGCTTCGCCCTGCTCGACGAGCTGCTCCGCGCCTCCGACGTCGTGAGCCTGCACGTGCCCCTCGACGACAGCACGCGCCATCTCATCGGCGCGCGCGAGCTCCGAGCGATGAAGCCCGAGGCCGTCGTCGTCAACACCTGCCGCGGTCCCGTGATCGACGAGGCGGCGCTCTACGAGGCGCTGAAGTCGGGAAAGATCGCCGGCGCGGGGCTCGACGTGCTCGTCGACGAGCCGCCCGCCAAGGACCATCCGATCTTGACGCTGCCGAACGTCACGCTCACGCCGCACTCGGCGGGACCGACGTGGGAGAACTGGACCGCGCGCTTCCGGAACGGCTTCGACAACATCCAGCGCGTCGCGGCCGGACGCGCGCCACGCTGGGTCATTCCCGAGCTGGCGAGGGAGTCGTAGTCGTGGAGCTCGGCGCGCACCTGCCGAACCAGGGACCGCTCGCCACCCGCGACGCGGTGATGACGTTCTGCCGCGAGGCCGAGAAGGCGAGCATCGCGTCGCTGTGGGTGAGCGACCACGTCATCTTCCCGCGCAGCGCGACGGGCAGCTACCCCGGCGGCCGTTTTCCTCATCCGCCCGACAAGGCCTATCTGGAGCCCGTGATCACGCTGACCGCGGCCGCCCTGTGCACCGAGCGCGCGCGGCTGGGCGCGTCGGTCTTCATCCTCGGTCACCGCCATCCCGTGGTCATGGCCAAGATGCTGACGTCGCTCGACGCGCTGTCCAACGGCCGCCTCATCGTCGGCGTCGGTGTCGGCTGGTGGAAGGAGGAGCTCACGATCCTGGGCGCGCCCTTCGAGAAGCGTGGCAAGCAGGGCGACGAGGCCATCAAGGTCTTCAAGGCGCTCTGGACGCAGGACGATCCGGCGTTCGAGGGTGAGTTCTTCCGCTTCCGCGACCTCGGCTTCGCGCCCAAGCCGGTGCAGAAGCCGCACCCGCCGATCTGGGTCGGGGGCGACAGCGCCGGCGCGTTCCGCCGCGTGGTGACGCTCGGCGACGGCTGGCACGCGACGTCCAAGACGCCGGCACAGATGAAGGACGCGCTCGCACGCCTCCGCGAGGCCGCCGACAAGGCGGGGCGGACGTTCGCGACCATCGAGATCTCGCTGCGCCTCGGGCTGACGGATGCGATGCTCGCGAACGGTGCGCGCGAGGCCATCGACACGCTGGGCGAGTACAAGCGCCTGGGACTCACCCACGTCGTGCTGGAGTTCCGCCGCGACGACCTCGCGCGGATGCTGGAGATCCTCGCTCAGGTCGCGGGACCGATCAGACGCGCCGTCGACGCGGCGTGATCCGGGGCGGCGCGATCGTGTGAGCTTGCGCCGAGCGAGCGTCTGGCTCGCGCTCGTCGTCGCCGTCGGATGCTGGCATGGCGTCGCGACGGCCGTGGAGGAGCGGCCGGCCCGTCACGTCTTTCCCGGTGCCTGTCCGTCCGAGTGCTGCGTCTATGGCCGATGGACGGTCCAGACGGATGCGGTCCTGCGCGAGCGGCCGGACGCGAGGGCGCCCGTCGTGGGCCGGGCGCGAGCCGGCACGACCGTCGAAGCGATCACCGGCGAGGTGCAGGCCACGGCTGTCCGCTTCGTCGTGAGGCACCCGCACGGCCGGTACAGGCCCGGGGACACGGTGTGGGTCTACGCC
>JBKPPN010000053.1:0-15531 GCA_046733575.1 Candidatus Methylomirabilota bacterium
CCGTGCAGGCGGGCATCCTCCAGGTGCTGCGAGACCTGCGCGACCGGCTCGGCACCAGCATCCTGATCCTCACCCACGACCTCGGCGTGGCTCGCGGCGCTCTACATCGTGTGGACGGCGCTCGCGGACGGCCGCCACGCGCGACGATTCGTCGACGCGCTGTTCCTCGCCCTGTCGGTGGTGGCCCTGCTGTCGATCGTGCAGGTCGCGGCGTGCCCCGCCACCGGGACGGCGACCACCACGGCGCCCGTGGTGGGGCGACTCCTGCGGAAGTGCGCGCGGGCGCGCGGCTTCTACAGCATCTACATGACGCTCGCGGGCGTGCTGGCGATGACCCTCGCCGTGACGATGCCGCGGCTGACCGTCCTCAGGACATCGCGCACGGCGTGGTACGCGCTGGCCTGGGCCGTGACTCTCGCCGCGCTGGCCCTCACGTACGTTCGTGGCGCCTGGCTGGGCCTTGCCGCGGCGGTCGTGCTCATGCTCGCGGTGCGGCGGAACTATGCGGTCCTGGCCACCGCGGTGGTGGTGGCTGCGGCCCTCGTGGTTCTGCTGCCCAGCGTGTCGCATCGCATGCGCACCATCGGGGATCCCGCCGATCCGACCACGCGCGAGCGGATGGCCATGATCGACACGGGCCTGCGCCTGCTGCGCGATCACCCGATCACGGGCATCGGACCGGGACAGGTCAAGCGCGCCTATCCCATCCACGCGCCCGCCGAAGCGGTGCGCCGCTCGACGAGTCACCTGCACAACACGCCGCTCCAGATCGCCGTCGAGCGCGGCGTGCCGGGGCTCGTGCTGTGGCTGGCGGTATGGACGGCGTTCTTCCTGCAGGCCATTCGCATCGCGACCGCGCTGCCCGAGGGGCCCGACCGCGCGCTGGTGTTCGGCTGCATCGCCGCCATCGCGGCGTTCCTCGTGGGCGGCCTCTTCGAATACAACTTCGGCGACACGGAAGTGCTGCTCGTGGCGCTGGCCCTCATGGCCGTGCCGTTCGTCGTCCGGCGCGCGCCGTCGTCATGAAACGGGTGCCGCCCCGCGCGCGCCTGCGGGCGATCCGCATGCTGATCATGGACGTGGACGGCGTCCTCACCGACGCGGGCATGTACTACTCCGAAGGTGGGGAAGAGCTGAAGAAGTTCAACACGCGCGACGGGCACGGGATCACGCTCCTGCACGAGGTCGGTCTGCTGACCGCCATCGTCACCCGCGAGCGGACGCAGATCGTGACCCGGCGGGCGGAGAAGCTGCGGATCGCGGAGGTGCACCAGGGGATTCGGGACAAGCTGCCCGTCGTGAAGGACCTCCTCGCGCGGCACGGGCTCACGCCGGAACAGGCGTGCTACGTCGGCGACGACGTCGGCGACCTGGACGCGATGCGCTTCGTGGCCCTTCCCGTCGCGGTCGCCGACGCCATGCCGCCGATCAAGCGCGTCGCCGCGTATGTCACGCGGGCGGCGGGCGGTGCGGGGGCCGTGCGCGAGGTGTGCGATCTGATCCTCGCCGCACGCGAGCCCGCTGCCGACGCGAGGCGTGCGCGGGCGCGCCCTCGCTGACTGATCGTGCCGCTCGCGTATTACTCGGTGTCGGCGAGCCAGGCGTTCTGGACCGAGCACTGGGGCGGCCACTCGCCGGACGAGCTGCTCGACGTGGCACGCCGGTCGCCGCTGACCGATCTCGTTACCAACGCGCTCCCGCACAGCGGCCTCGTGCTCGAGGCGGGCTGCGGCCTCGGTCAGTACGTGAGGCTCCTCCGCGAGCGCGGCTGGTCGACGGTCGGGATCGACTGGAGCCACGACGCGCTCGTCGCGTGCCGTCGTGCCGCGCGGGTGCCCGTCGCGGTGTCCGATCTGTCCGCGCTGCCGCTCCCGGATGCCGCGATCGCCGCGTACGTCTCGCTCGGCGTCGTCGAGCACGATCCGGACGGCCCCGATGCGATCCTCGCCGAGGCGCGGCGTGTCCTGGCGCCCTCCGGCGTCCTGCTCGTCTCGGTGCCGTACGTGAACACTTTACGTCGCCTCGCGTCCCCCTGGCTCCGCCGGCGCGGGGGACAGGTCCGCGCGGCGGGCGGCGCGTTCTACCAGTACGCGTTCACAACGAGCGAGGTGCGCGCCATGGTCGAGCGGCACGGCTTCGCCGTGCGCGCGCTCCGACCGTACGATGCCGGACGCCTGCCGCGGGCCGCCGTGCGCCGGCTCCGACGCGCCTTTCGAGGTCACGCCTCACGTGGTGACGGGGATCACCCCGGCGACGGCGTCGCGACGGTCTCGAGGTCGGCGTCGCGGCGCCACCCGGTGGACGGGAACGCCGCACGACGCGTGGCGCGCGCCGCGCTCTCCACGCGGCCGGTCCTCGCCATGCTCGGCCACATGGTGATGGTGACGGCGGTGAAGCGGTGAGCGTGCCCGCGCTGGCGGTCGTGATGGCCGTGCACGACGGCGAGCGGTATCTTGCGGACGCGCTTGCCAGCGTCCTCGCTCAGAGCTTCGACGACTTCGAGCTCGTCGTCGTGGACGACGGATCGTCCGACCGGTCGGCGGTGATCGTGCGCGCCACCAGCGATCGTCGGGTGAGCGTGCTGTCGCAGCCTCGCGCCGGTCTCACCGTCTCGCTAAACCGCGCCGTCGCGGCCAGTCGCGCCCCGCTGCTCGCTCGCATGGACGCCGACGACGTGGCGCTCCCCGAGCGATTCGCGAGGCAGTTCGCGTTCCTCGCCGCCCATCCCGACGTGGGCCTGCTCGGCACGGCGTGCCGGGAGATCGACGCGGCCGGCGTGAGCCTTCGCGACATCGTGCCGCCCGAGGACGACGCGGCTCTCCGGCGCGCGCTCGTGCGCGCCAATCCCTTCGTGCATGCCTCGGTGATGATGCGTCGTGACGCGTTCGTCCGGGCCGGCGGCTATGACGGGTCACTGGCCGTGGCGCAGGATTACGACCTCTGGTTTCGCATGAGTCGGCTCACGCGCATGGCGAATCTTCCCGAGCCGCTGCTCCTGCGGCGGATGCACGAGGGGCAGGTGTCGATCGCGCGCGAGCGGGAACGCCTGCACGCGGAGGTGCGCATCAAGGCGCGCGCGCTGGTGCGCGGCGGGTACGGCCCGTGGGCGGCGCTGCACCTGGTGAAGCCGCTGGCCGGGCTGGCCATGACCGCTGGCATGCGACGAACGCTCCGCCGCGCGCGCCGGCTGGCGAGGTGAGCGCGCCGATCACGGTGCTGGAGCTGGTGGTCTCCTCCGCGGTCGGAGGCGGACCGCTGCACGTCCTCGACGTCGTCCGTCATCTCGATCGCGCGTCGTTCACGGCCATCGTCGCTGCGCCCGGCGACGGTCCTCTGCTCGCCCGCTTCCGGGCCGCCGGCGTCGAGACCCATCGCGTGGCCCTGAACCGGCTGACGCCGGCGACGCTTGTGCGCGTGTGTGCACTGGCACGGCGGCGCCGCGTGCGGATGATCCATTCCCACGGCAAGGGCGCAGGACTGTACGGACGACTTGCGGGTCGACTTCTCCGCATCCCGTGCGTGCACACCTTTCACGGGCTGCACCACGAACGGTATGGCGGAGCCCGCCGTCGGCTCTACATCGGACTGGAGCGCGCGCTCTCCGCACGGACGCAGACCGTGATCAACGTCTCGGCGTCGCAGGAGCGCGAAGGCATCGCGCTCGGGCTGTTCGCGGCCGAGCAGAGCGTCGTCGTGCCGAACGGCATCGACGTGAAGGCGCTCGACGCCCTGGTCACGGACGGTCCGGACGAGATCGGCAGCACGGCGCCGCGAGCGGCCGTGGTCGGCACGGTCGCGCGCTTCGACGCCGTGAAGGGCCTGGATGTGCTGCTGCGCGCGATCCGGCGGGTTCCCGGAGTGACGCTGGTGCTGGTGGGCGGCGGAGCCGAGGAGGCGCGTCTCCGCGCCGAGACCGCGGCGCTGGGGCTGGCCGACCGCGTCCGCTTCCTCGGGATCGTCGACGGCGCCCCGCGACTGTTCAGGGACTGGACGCTCTTCGTCTCGGCCTCACGTCGGGAGGGACTGCCGCTCGCGATCCTCGAGGCGATGGCGTGCCGCCTTCCCGTCGTGGCTTCCGATGTGGCCGGCCATCGCGAGGTCGTCGTGCCGGAGACGACGGGTCTGCTCGTCCCGCCCGACGATCCCGCCGCACTGGCGAGCGCCATCGCGCGGCTCGTCGCCGACCCCGCGCTCGGGCGCCGCATGGGCGACGCCGGCCGCGCCCGGGTGGTGGACAACTTCGACATCGGCCCGATGGTGAACGCGCTCAGCGCCGTGTACCGGGCCGTCGCGGAGGGGCGGAGACCGGCGCGCGCGCGGCTCGGCGCGGGCCATGCCGGCCGCCTTCTGTAGTAGACTCGCGAGGCGGTCATGCGGTTTTCCTCGTCGCGCGGTCGTCCCGCTCACCGGGTTTGGAATCCGCGTCTCGCGAGTCGCAGCCCCTCGATCCTCGACGCGCGCGCCGAGCGCGCGGCGTGAGGGCACCGAGCGTGGCTGCGGTCGCGTGCGCGTGACGGAGACGGGCCTCGGATCGGCGGCCTGAGCGCGTCGCGCTGGTCCACGACTGGCTGACCGGCATGCGGGGCGGCGAGCGCTGCCTCGAGGTGCTGTGCGAGATGTTTCCCGCCGCGCCGCTCTTCACCCTGCTGCACGTCCCGGGGAGCGTGTCGCCGGTGATCGAGGCCCGCCCGATCGTGACCTCGTTCGTGCAGCGACTGCCCGATGCGCGGCGCCGTTATCGACAGTACCTCCCGCTGTTCCCCGCCGCCGTCCGGGGCTTGGATCTCCGCGGCTACGATCTCGTCGTCTCGCTCAGCCACTGCGTCGCGAAGAGCGTGCGCATTCCGCGCGGCGCGCTGCACGTGTGCTACTGCTTCACGCCGATGCGCTACGTGTGGGACCTGTACGACGACTACTTCGGTCGTCGCGCGTCGGCCCTGGTGCGTACGGTCATGCCGCCCGTGGCGGCCGCGCTGCGGCGATGGGATCGACGCACGTCGTCCGTGCACCACTTCGTCGCGATCTCCCAGCACATCGCCGAGCGCATTCGCCGCGTGTACGGGCGCACGGCGGACGTGATCTATCCGCCCGTGGAGCTGCAGCGCTTCCACATCGGCACGCCCGACGACTTCTATCTCGTGGTGTCCGCGCTGACGCCGTACAAGCGCGTCGACCTGGCCATCGATGCGGCGGGCCGGCTGGGACGACGTCTGGTCGTGGTGGGGACGGGGCCGGAAGAGGGGGCGCTGCGCCGACGCGCCGGCCCGACGGTGGAATTCCTCGGCTGGCGCTCCGACGAGGAGGTGGCGGAGCTCTACGCGCGCTCTCGCGCTGTCGTGTTCACCTCGCTGGAGGATTTCGGGATCGTCCCCCTGGAGGCCGCCGCGGCGGGCCGGCCGACGATCGCGTTTGGTCGGGGCGGCGTGCTCGAGACCATGACGCCGCTCGAGGACGCGGGCGCGCCCACCGCGGTGTTCTTCCACGCGCAGACGGCGGACTCCCTTGCCGACGCCATCCAGCGATTCGAGGCGGCCGAGGCGCTCGGCCGGTTCGACCCCGTGGCGGTCCGCGCGCGCGTCGAGGCGTTCGATCGGCCCCGCTTCGTGGAGCGCGTTCGCGAGTACATCGACCGGCGCTGGCACGAGCACGTGGCGGGCGCGGGGCTGAGCTCGGTCAGGTGCTGAAGGCGCACTCCCGGCTGTTCGAGCACCTCACCCTCGCCTCGGACCTCGCGCTCATCGCGGGATGCTGGGTGGCCGCGTACCACGTGCGGTTTCGCGTGCTGCCCACCTCCGCGGTGCCGCCCTTCGACGGCTACGCGGTCCAGCTCGTTCCCATCCTCGTCGTGTGGGGCATCGCGTTCCACGGCTTCGATCTGTACCGTCCGCGCCGTCTCGCGTCGCATCTCTCCGAGTGGGCCGACGTGGCGAAGGCCTCGACCCTCGGCGTGCTCGTCCTCATCGCCATCATGTCGTTCGTCTTCCGCGGCTACGATTACTCGCGCCTCGCCATCGGCCTGTTCTGGGCCTTCTCGATCGTGGCCGTGTCGCTGTCGCGCGCGGTCTTCCGCGAGGCGCTCCGCGTCGCGCGACGGCACGGCTACAACCTGCGCTACGCGGTGGTCGTGGGCGGCGGCGAGCTCGCCACGGAGGTGATGCGCGTGCTCCGACGTCGGCCCGACGTCGGCATCGAGGTGCTGGGCGTGCTGAGCGACAAGCGCGACGTGCCCGCGCGCGACGCGCGCTGGCTCGGCGGCGTGGAGGACATCCGCAGCGTCCTGGACCGGTTCAGCGTGGACAGCGTGTTCATCGCCCTGCCGCACGACGACTACGCGCGGCTGGAGACGGTACTGAACGGCATCGGCGACGATCCCGTGGCCATCCACTTCGTGCCCGACGTGGTGAGCCTCGCGTCGCTCCGCGGTGGCGTGGAGGAATTCGAGAGCATCCCGTTCATCCATCTCCGCGAGTCGCCTCTCTACGGCTGGAACCGCCTGCTCAAGCGCATCTTCGACCTGGTGCTCGGCACGCTGGCACTCGTCGTGATGGGGCCCCTCATGATCGGGATCGCGATCGCGCTCCGGGCGCTGCAGGGGCCGCCCATCCTGTACCGCCAGGAGCGGATGGGCCTGGACGGGCAGCGCTTCCGGATGCTGAAGTTCCGCACCATGCGTCCGGATGCCGAGGACACGAGCGGCCCGGTGTGGGCCCGCGCCGACGATCCGCGCCGCACGCAACTCGGGGCGTGGCTTCGGCGGTGGAGTCTCGACGAGCTGCCCCAGCTGCTCAACGTCCTGCGCGGCGAGATGAGCCTGGTGGGACCGCGACCCGAGCGTCCCACGTTCGTCGAGGAGTTCCGGAAGAACGTGCCGGGCTACATGCTGCGTCACAAGGTCAAGGCCGGCATCACGGGCTGGGCGCAGATCAACGGCTGGCGCGGCAACACCTCGGTCGCCAAGCGCATCGAGTACGACCTCTACTACATCGAAGGCTGGTCGCTCTTCTTCGACGTGAAGATCCTGTTCCTGACGCTCTGGCTGGGGTTCCGGAACCGGAACGCGTATTAGCTGCCTCACGGGGGCGCCACCGAGGCTCCGTCGTGTGCCCCCCAGATCGCGGCTCGGAAACGGCGCGGCGGGAGCCGTGCCGCCCCTCGGGTGAGCGACGTTCGTTTGCCGCGGACGAATCGTATGGCGGCGGGGGCGTCGGTTAGCTGGAGGGTTCGGTGGTGGCGCGGAGGGTCAGGAAGTATTGCTTGAAGCGGGCGAGGTCGGTGGGGGAGACCATGTCGGAGACGAGGAGGCACATGAAGTCGCCTTGCTTCCAGGCGATGGTGGCGAAGCCGCCGTCTTCCCACACGGCGGGCTTGAAGCGGTCGACCTGCACCCGTCGGCGGTCGGGGACGCTGAGGCCCTGGCCCGGGATCACGACGTAGGTGATGAGGTGATCGTCGACGTCGCGGTAATGGAGCGCGATGCCGAGACGGCGATCGACGTAGGTCGGCTCGGCGTTGACGAAGTTCAGGCGGTCGTCACCGTCGAAGCGGCGCAAGAGGCGAATGCCCGACTGCTCGTCGGCGTTGAGGACGGTGCGCGAGCCCCACAGCATCGTGCGGGTGTGCTCGGCCACCACGCCGCGAAGGACGCGATCGATTGCCTCGTTGGCGCCCCCGCGTGGGAGCACGGTGACGAACAGCAGGGCCGCAGCCATGGCGGTGGCCATCGCCGCGAACACGGGCAGGCGCCAGGGGGGACGCGCGGTCGCGCGTCCCGTCACGCCGGCCACCGCGGCACGGAGGTGCGGCGGGGCCGTATGACGCGGCAACTCGGTGGCGAGGCGCCGCCCCAGGTTCTCGTCCGACCAGTCCGGCATTCGACTGCTCAACCCTTCTCGTAGTCGCGCAGCAGCCCGCGCAGGCGCTCCTTGGCGCGAAAGATTCTCGACTTCACCGTGCCGACGGGACAGCTCATGATGCGCGCGACGTCTTCCAGCGGAAGACCCTCGACCTCGGCCAGCAGCAGCACCGTACGGAACTCCTCGGGCAGCCTGTGAAGCGCGCGCTCGAGGTCCGTGTGCGTGTCCATGACGCCGCCCGTCTCTTCGGGCGCGTCGTGGAACATCGGCACGTCCCAGTCGGGAACTCCGTCCTCCGCCACCGCCGACTCGCGTTCGCGCACGCGGTAGAAGGTGAGGAACGTGTTCCTCAGGATCTGAAACAACCACGCGCGGAGGTGGGTTCCCGGCTGGAAGCGGTCCTGGAACCTGAAGGCACGCAGGTACGTCTCCTGCACCAGGTCGTCCGCTTCCGCGGGTTTACGGGACAGGTAGAGGGCGAAGTTGTACAGCGCGTCGATGTGGCTGAGCGCGTCCTGGCGGAAATCGCCGCCGTCAGCCATCGAACCAGCGGCGCGGATAGTTGCCCGGTCGCACGTCGTGCTCGTCCACGAGCTCCTCGAGCAGCTCGCTGATCGATCGGTAGAGCGCGGGGTGCTCGACGTCGGGCGCCACGTCGGCGAGCGGCCGCAGGACGAAGGCGCGCTCGGCGAGCATCAGGTGCGGTACGTGCAGGTCGTCCGGCACGCTGATGACGTCCTGGCCGTACAGGAGGATGTCGATGTCGAGGGTGCGGGTGGAGAAGCGCGCCGCTTCGGGCGTGGGGCCCGACCGCGTGCGGCCGAGGGCGTGCTCGATGTGCTGCAGCTCGCGCAGCAGCGTGCGCGGGGCGAGCGCGGTGTCGATGACGACCACGCAGTTGAGGTACCAGTCCTGCTCGCCGGCGGAGTGCCCGGGCTCGCGCTCCCACGGCTCCGACTCGTACAGCGGCGAGAAGTCCACGAGGGCGACGTCGGCAAGATCACGCACGCGCTGCACGGCGTCGCGCAGCAACGCCACGCGGTCGCCCCGGTTCGAGCCGAGCCCGAGATACACGCGCGGCATCAGCGTCGTCGTGTGAGCTCGACGCCGGGCGTCCCCGTGAGGCCCTCCATCGCCGGCGTGAGCTTTCGCACGCGCACCCGCACCTCGTCCACGCCGAAGTCGCGCAGGATGGCCTCTGCGATGGTGGCCGCGAGGCGCTCGATCAGATTCATGCGCTGCCCCGTGCCGATCTCCACGATGCGCTTGGCCACGCCGCCGTAGTCGACGGTGGCGCGCAGATCGTCGGACAGGGCGGCGGGGGAGAGATCGAACGTGAGCTCGGTGTCGACGGAGAACCACGCCCCCACGTCTTGCTCCGCCTTGGTCACGCCGTGCGGGCCATAGAAGCGCACATCGTCGAGGAGGATCCGATCGCGCGGCGCCGCGCCGGTGCCGCGATCAGCGAAGGCCAAGCACGTCCTGCATGGAATACAGTCCGGGCCGCTGCGAGGCGATCCAGCGAGCCGCGCGCACCGCGCCGCGCGCGAAGGTGTCGCGATTGTGCGCGCGATGTGTGAGCTCCAGACGCTCGCCCAGCGTGCCGAACGTCACGGTGTGCTCGCCGACGACGTCGCCGGAGCGCTGCGACAGCACCGCGATCTCCCTCGGCGTCCGCTCGCCGACCATTCCCTGCCGCCCGTACACGCCGACCTTCGTCATGTCGCGTCCGAGGGCCTCGGCCACGACCTCTGCCATGCGAACCGCCGTGCCGCTCGGCGCGTCCTTCTTGAAGCGGTGATGCACCTCGCTGATCTCGACGTCGTAGTCGTCGCCGAGCGCGCGCGCCATCTCGGCGAGGATCCGCAGCGCGACCGTGACGCCGACCGACATGTTGGGGGCGACCATGATCGGCGCACGCGTGGCGAGCCGGGCGATCTCGTCGCGCTGGGCGGCGGAGAAGCCGGTGGTGCCGATGACGGCGCGCGCGCCCGCCTCGGCCACGAGCCGGAGATGCTCGAGCGACGCCTCGGGCGACGAGAACTCCACCAGGATGCGATCGCGCGTGACGAGCGCCTTGGGGTCGGAGGTGATGCTCACGCCGGGGGAGGGGAGACCGGCCGCCTCACCCGCGTCGCGTCCCAGCGCGGGATGGCCGGGCGCTTCGACGGCGCCGCGCAGCACGAGTGGGACGGCGTCGGCAGGAGCGTCGTGGAGACAGGCGATGACGCGGCTGCCCATCCGGCCGGCCGCGCCCGCCACGACGACCTCCGGCATGCGCGATCCGTCCGCTATTTCGCCAGGCCGTACTGGCGCAGCACGCCGCGCAGCTTCTCGCGATTCGCGTCGCCCATGCGACACATGGGCAGGCGGAACTCCGGCTCGAGCATGCCCGCCATCGCCATCGCTTCCTTGATGGGGATGGGATTGGTCTCGATGAACGAGGCCCGCGCGAGCGGGAACAGCTTGTAGTGGAGCTCGCGCGCACGCTTCCAGTCGCCGTCGAGAGCGGCGTGGACCATGTCGGCCGTCTCGCGGGGCAGGATGTTCGCGATGACGGAGACCACGCCGCGTCCTCCGATGGCGAGGAGCGGCAGCGTGATGTTGTCGTCGCCCGACAGCACCGAGAAGTCCGGGCCGCACTCCATGATGACCTGGCTCATCTGATCGAGCGAGCCCGACGCTTCCTTCACGCCCACAATGCTCGGACAGTCGCGCACCAGACGTCCCATCGTCGCGGTCTCGATGTTGACGGCGGTCCGGCTCTGGATGTTGTAGACGATGACGGGGAGCGACGACGACTCCGCCACGGCGCGGAAGTGCTGGTAGAGACCTTCCTGCGTGGGCTTGTTGTAGTACGGATTGACGACCAGCACGCCGTCCACGCCCGCGCGCTCGGCGTACTTCGTGAGCCCGACCGCCTCCGCGGTGGAGTTGGAGCCGGTGCCCGCGACGATCGTGATGCGCTTGGCCGCAGCGGCCACCACGACGTCGATCAGCTGCCGGTGCTCGTCGTGCGAGAGCGTCGGCGACTCGCCCGTGGTGCCACACGGAATGATGACGTCGGTCCCGTTCGTGATGTGGAACTCGACGAGCTCGCGCACCTTCGCCTCGTCGATCGCGCCGTTCCGGAAAGGTGTCACCATGGCGACCATCGATCCCTGGAACGTGTGCCTCATGGGATGGCCTCCCCGGGGCGGTGCGCCGCCGCCGTCATGTGGTCCATGTGTGCGTCGCGCAACAACTTTTCGTGAAGCTAACACCCGCCCCCAGCGAAGTCAAGGAACGGAGACGGTGATCTCGTTCGATCGCGCGCTCTCGTTCGGCGTCGCCGCCGCGTCCTGCGCGGTGATGACATAACGATACGTGCCCGGCGCGAGATCCCGGTCGATGAAGGCCGTGCTCGGCGGTGCTACGGATCCCTCGCGCATGAACTCGCCGCCCGCGGTCGCGCGGTAGATGACGTACCGCGCGACATCGCTCTCGGGACTGGGATCCCACCGGAGACGCACGACGCCGGCCGACGGGATGCCGACCAGGTTCCGGGGCGGCGACGGCGCCGTGACGTCGCGGGGCGTGGCGGTGACGCGCTCGGACACGTGGCCGCGAATGGTGGTGCCGCCCGCCTCGCGCACGGTGCGCACCGCGTACGCGTACGTGTGGTCGTTCGCGGCGCCGTGATCCGTGAACGTCGTGACGTCGATCGGTGCGCCGCTGATCCGCGACAGCGGCCCGGCGGGATCGGTCGCGCGGAGCACCTCGTATGTGAGCGTGCCCGAGACGGACGCGCCGTCGGTGAGCTGTGCGGGCGGCCGCCACGCGAGCGTCACCTCGCCCTCGCCGGCGCGCGCCGCGAGGGCGCTCGGCGGCTCCGCGGGCGGCAGCGTCTGGAGCGAGAGACGCGACGAGGGCGAGCTTTCGCGTCCCACCGAGTCCTCGACGAGGACGACGTAGGTGTAGCGCCGCCCCGGTCTCACGTCCCGCGTGTCGGTGACGCGCACGTGCGTACCGTCGACGACGACGCCCTCCGGCAGGGGCGGCGCGGGAGGCGGCGGCTCCGACGACGTCTTGCGCACGGGAAACCGGATCGTGAGCCAGTCCGTGTAGCCCGCGACCCGTCCGCGGTGGACGATCGCCGGCTTCGCGTCGCCGGTACCGTCGTCCTCGGCGCGGAACACGCGCGCGGTGGCGAGGTCGCGCAGCCGGACGTTGTCCATCCTGCGCGTGGGGTTCGTCCAGCCGAAGTGAATCGAGCCGTCCTCCTCGACGAATCCCGTCAGCTCCGTCACGGGTCGCGGCAGCCGCACGCCCGGCGCCACGGGCGGGCCCTTTCGCCCACACGCCGCGACCACGAGGGCGATGACGACGACCAGCAGGAGTCGCGACAGCCGCTCGCGGTCTGCACGCCTCACGACAGCGATCAGCCGACGAGCGTGCGGGCGTGGGCGAGCGCGCGCCGGACCGCGTCGGGCGCGGTGCCGCCGGTGACGGCGCGGGCCCGCAGCGACGCCTCCACGCTGATCGCAGACGTGACGTCATCGCCGATCAGCGGCGAGAACTGCCGGAGCGTTGCCACCGGCATCGCCTCCAGCTCGGAGCCGGCCGCGACGGCGTGGCGCACGATCTTGCCCACGACCTCGTGGGCCTGGCGGAACGGCAGTCCCTTGCGCACGAGATAGTCGGCCAGATCCGTCGCGGTCGCGAAGTTCTCGCCCGCGGCGCGCCGCATCCGGTCGGCGTGGAACGTGAGCGACGCGAGCATCGGCGGCGTCACGGCGAGGAGCGCCTCCAGCGTGTCGACGGAGTCGAACCACGCCTCCTTGTCTTCCTGCATGTCCGAGTTGTAGGCGAGGGGCAGGCCCTTCATCACCGTGAGGACGGTGGTCAGGTTGCCGTAAAGCCGTCCGCTCTTGCCGCGCATCAGCTCCGCCACGTCGGGGTTCTTCTTCTGCGGCATGATCGACGATCCCGTCGCGAACGCGTCGGAGAACTCCACGAAGCCGAATTCCGACGTCGCCCAGAGCGTGAGGTCGGCCGCGAGGCGCGAGAGGTGCATGCCGGTGATCGCGGCCGCGGCGAGAAACTCCAGCACGTAGTCGCGATCGGACACGGCGTCGAGGCTGTTGGCGCTCACGGCGGCGAAGCCGAGGTCACGCGCGAGCGCCTCGCGGTCGATGGCGAACGCAGTCCCGGCCAGCGCGCCGGCGCCGAGCGGCAGCACGTCGGCGCGGCGGAGCGCGTCCGCGTAGCGTTCGCGGTCGCGCGCCAGCATGAAGACGTAGGCGAGCAGGTGATGGGCGAGGAGCACCGGCTGGGCCCGCTGCAGGTGGGTGTAGCCCGGCATCGCGACGTCGAGCGTCTCCTCCGCGCGCGCGATGAGCGCGCGCTGGATGTCGCGGAGGCCGTCCTGCGCGCCGGCCACGACGTGCTTCAGGTAGAGGCGCTCGTCGAGCGCGATCTGGTCGTTGCGCGAGCGTCCCGTGTGCAGCTTGCCGCCCACGGCGCCGACGAGGTCGCTGACCCGACGCTCCACGTTCATGTGGATGTCCTCGAGCTCGCGACGGAACACGAAGCGGCCGCTCTCGAGCTCCTCGCGCACCGTCTCCAGGCCCTGCACGATGGCGGCGCGCTCCGCGTCCGTGAGCAGACCCGCGCGCGCGAGCGCGCCTGCCCACGCGATGCTACCCACGATGTCGAAGGGCCAGAGACGACGATCGAAGGCGAGCGACGCGGTGAACGTCTCGGCGAGGGGATCCGCCCCCGTCGTGAACCGACCACCCCATGGCTTCACGACGTCACGCCAGGAGTGCGGCGATGTCGTCCATGACGCGCGCGGTGACGCGCAGGCGCGCGTCGCGGCCTGCGCGGGCGTCGTCGTGGCCGAACCGTCGCGGCGGTCCGAACCGAATGGAGACGGGCGCGCGCCGGGGAATGTAGCAGCGTCGGCCGCGCAACGCCTCGTACGTCCCCCGGATCGCGACGGGCACGACGCTCGCGCGTGAGCGGAGCGCGAGGAGACCGACGCCGGGACGGCCGGCCTCGAGCCGACCGCGCCGGCTGAACGGACCTTCGGGAAAGATGCCCACCACGCGTCCCGACGCGAGCGCGGCCACGGCACGTCGCAATGCGCACAGATCCGGGCGCTCCAGCGCGATCGGGATGGAGCCGATGTGGCGGTGGAACATCGGATGGAGCGGCGTGGCGCGATAGACGCGTGGCATGACGAGGCACGAGATCGGCACGGGCACGACCGCGGCGAGCACCACGCCATCCAGATAGTTGTGGTGGTTCGCGGCGATGATGTACGGGCCGTTCGCGGGGAGGTGCTCGAGACCGTCGACCCTCAGCTGGAACGCGCGCGCGAGAACGTGTCGAAGGGGCTGAAGGAACGTCCGATACACGAGCGGGACGGCGGGAGGTGACGCGACGCTACGCAGGCCGGCGACAACCGCCGTCGAACGGGCCATCTCGCCGGTTTTATAGCACGTCCGCTCCGCGGGGAAACCCCGAACCGCGAGGGGCGCGCACGACGTGGCGGGGCAGTCACGCCCCGCCTCCCGTCAGTCCGTGGCGGACGAGACGGACGAGACCGCGGCGACGTCGCGATGCTTCTGCTGGTACTCCTTCAGCTTGTACTGCAGGCTCCGGAGACTGAGGCCGATGAACCGCGCCGTGCGCGTGCGGTTGCCTCCGAAGCGCTTCAGCGTCTCGAGGATGTACCACTCCTCCAGCTCGCGGAGGCTCTTGCCGAAGAACCCGTGCACGGCGGCCGGGTTCGGGATGTCGGACGGCGTGCGCGCCGGCGCCCCAGGACGCGCCGGCGGCACGACGGTCGCGCTGCCGGGTCGCTCCGACAGCACGCCCCGGAAGTCCGACACCTCGAGCGCCTCGCCCTGTCCGAAGATCACGCCCTGCTCGATGCAGTTCTCCAGCTGACGGACGTTGCCCGGCCAGTCGTGGTGGACGAACAGATCCAGCGCGCGCGGGCTGAGCCGGTGCGCGGGACGGTCGTACTGCACGGCAAACTTCTTGAGGAAGTGATTGACCAGGAGCGGGATGTCCTCGCGGCGCTCGCGGAGCGGCGGGATCACGATGTGGATGACGCCGATCCGGTAATAGAGGTCGGAGCGGAACGTCCCCGCCGCGACGCTCTGGCGAAGGTCGCGGTTCGTCGCGGTGATGAAGCGCACGTCGACCTGCTTCGCCGATGCCCCGCCCACCTGCGTGAACTCGCGGAACTGGAGCACGCGCAGCAGCTTCGACTGGAGCGGCAGGGTCAGCTCACCGATCTCGTCGATGAAGAGCGTCCCCGTGTGCGCGACGGCGAACACGCCGTCCTGCGTGTCGACCGCGCCCGTGAAGGCGCCCCGCACGTGGCCGAAGAGCTGCGTCTCCATGAGCCCTTCCGGAATGGCCGTGCAGTCCAGTGTCACCAGCGGCCGCGCGCGCCGCGCGCCGCAATAGTGGATGGCGCGTGCGATCAGCTCCTTGCCCGTTCCGTTCTCGCCGTAGATGTAGACGTTGGCGTCGGTCTGCGCCGCCTTCTCCGCGGTGGCGAGGACCTCGCGCATCGCGGCGGAGCTCGCGATCAGGTGCGCGAACAGCGTCTCGCGTCCGCGTGGAGCCGTTCGTGCTCGATCCGTCATCGACATGCGCGCTCTCTCCGGTTCACGATCAC
>JBKPPN010000054.1:0-6983 GCA_046733575.1 Candidatus Methylomirabilota bacterium
GTGTATAAGAGACAGACGTAGCTCGTGCCCATCACCAGGCTGTATCGCGCCTGGCGCTCGCCGCGCGGAGCGCGATCGCTCACGTCTTCCTCGACGTTCAGGTGCAGGTCCACCTGCTGGGCAATCGTCCTGGTCGCGTAGCCCTTCAGCGTCACCGTGTACGCGGTCGAGTCGACCCCGGTCGGCAGCGTGACGCCGAGCAGGCCCGCCAGGCTCGGGAGATATGCCGTCTGCTCCGCGAAATTCGTTCGCACGTTCACGTCGAGGTCGCCCGCGCGCGGGTCGTCGATCTCGTGAGGATGCGTCGACAGCCGGCTCGACACGCTCACCTGCGTTCGTGACAGCGCACCGTACTGCAGCTCGACGGGGAAGAATCCACGCGGGTGCCCGTGCCGGGGCACTTCCACACCGGTCGCGAGCAGGACGGCGCCCTCTCCGGTGGCGATGGGAAACGCGTCGCCGAGCCGCACGGGATGGCCTTCGCTCAGCGTCTTGTCCTGCGCGCGCGCGGGCAGCGCCGGGAAGACCGCCAGCGCGATCACGGGAAGCGCGACGAGGAACCGTACGGCCGCGACTCTACGGCCCGAGACCGACGACGCCAACGGCGCGCGCTCATCTTGCACGTCGCGATTCGAGATGCACGCCGTGCGCCACGAGCCTAGAATCGAGTCATGAACGACCGCTGCCTGGGCTATCCGCGCCAATTTCTCGACGAGCCGGAACTGCAGAGCCGTGGCTGGGCGCATCGCCTTCCCCCGGAGGATCTCGTGTTCAGAGACCGGTGGCAGCGGAGCGCCCGCGAGCTGGCGTCGTGACCGCGTTGCGCTACGGAGCGGCCGCGCCCGAGTTCGCGCTCCCCTCGACGTCCGGGACGACCGTCTCGCTCACGGGCCTTCGCGGTCAGGACGTGGTGCTGCTGTTCTACTGCTTCGACTGGGGCAGCATCTGAACGCCCGAGCTGGCGGACCTGGGCCAGGTCCACGGGCAGATCGGCGAGCGCGGCGCCGTCGTCCTCGGCATCAGCGCGGACAGCACCTTCTCGCACGCTGCGTACGCCAAGGCGCGCGGCATCCCGTTCCCGCTCCTGAGCGACATCCACCGCACGGCCATTCGCGCGTACGGCGTCCTCGACGAGGACCGCAACGTCGCCTATCGCTCGACCTTCGTGGTGGATCGTGACGGCGTCCTGCGATGGGGACAGGCAGGCGACCGCCACATGACACGGACCGGCGCGGAGATCCTCCGCGTGCTGGACCACGTCGCCGCCCTGCGCACCAAGACCTGACACGCAGCGCGCGCCGCCGTCGCGGCACGCGTGGGCGCGAGCCTCAGATCGTCGCGTTCAGCGCGATGTCGAAGATGTCGAAGTTCCGCGGGCGCTCGGGGACGTTGCGCGACGTGCGCCGATTGACGATCAGCGGCACGGTCTGCTCGGAGAGACCGCCGTGCGACCGGAGCGGCACGTCGAGACCCGAGAGATCGTGACGCCGCGCGCTCGTCCCCACCACGACGTCGCGCGCCGCGATCACGACCAGATCACCCACGCGATCGGCCGGGAGCTCGAACCGCGCGCACGCGGTCTCGCGGTCGAGGACGACCTCGAGTCCCGTCACCTCGCAGACCTTTGCCGCCACGCCGGCCACGTCGGTTCCCGCCGACAGGTACACCGTCGCAAACGATCCCAGCGCGCCGTGGTGCACGACGTAGGGATCCGTGATGGGAAGGATGACGCGCGCCGTGTTCGTGCCGAGCCACTCGTCGAGCAGATCCTGGAGATAGACGACGTGGGGATGGCCGGCCGCGTCGGTCTTGGCGTTCATCCCGTGATCGGCGGTCAGGGCGACCGTTGCGCCGAGCGCATCGAGACGGCCAAGGTACCGATCCATCATGGCGTAGAAGTCGTTCGCGGCGCGGGTGCCGGGGGCGTGCTTGTGCTGCACGTAGTCGGTGGTGGAGAGGTACATGACGTCGGGTCGCCGCGCCTTCATGAGTCGCACGCCCGCGGCGAAGACGAACTCGCTCAGCTCGGCCGAGTAGACCGACGGCAGCGGGCGGCCGACGAAGGCGAGCGCCTCGGCGATCCCGTGCTCGGCCTCGGTCGTGGCATCCGCTCGCTCCGCCGAGAAGCAGGTGCCGCGCAGCGCGTGTCCGAGGAGCCGTCGCAGCTTGTCCTTCGCGGTCACCACGACGACCTTTTCACCCGCCTCGCCCAGAGCGGCCAGAATCGTGTCGCACCGGAGGTACTTGGGGTCGTTCATCATGACTTCGGTGTCGGAGTCGGCATCGAAGAAGTAGTTGCCCGAGATGCCGTGCACGGACGGCGGGACGCCGGTCACGATGGAGAGGTTGTTCGGATTGGTGAACGTGGGAACGACGGCGTCGGCGAGCCGGAACGTGCCGTGCTCCAGCACCGCCTTCATCCACGGCATGACGCCGGCGCGCACGGCGCGGGTGATGTAGTCGGGCTCGCAGCCGTCGACGCAGACGACGACGAGCGGCCGTCGGGGTCGGGCGTACTCCCGTCCATTCACCGTCACCGTGGCCTGCGCCGTCATGCGCCTTCACCTCCTCGCGGTCGGTGTGCCGCGATCGTCCGGATTATGCGGCGAGCGGTCGCCGGAGCGAAATGACCGGCCGGGCGCCGACCTCGGCACCCGGCCTGCATGCCACTGGGGAGGAGCCCGTCAGACCTTGCGGACGTTCGCGGCCTGCAGCCCCTTGGGGCCGCGCGTGACCTCGAACTCCACCTGATCGCCCTCGCTGAGCGACTTGAACCCCTGCGCGCTGATGGCGCTGAAGTGGACGAACACGTCGTCCCCGCTCTCCTGCGTGATGAACCCGAACCCCTTCGCATCGTTGAACCACTTGACTCGACCGTTTGCCATTGCTCGACCTGTCTTTCCGGGGGTCAACCCCGCATGTGCTCCGGTCGATCGAAGGGGGCAACCTCCGGGAGAGGACAAACAAAAACGCCGCGCGAACTGGATCGCGCGGCGTGTCTCTCGGTGCCTTCGGTTTCCGAGCTACGAACCCTGAGCGTCAACCAGAACCATCGCGCATAGTGCCACACCCGCCGGCGGCCCGTCAAATGTTATCGCTGCCGACCGTCGACGGCTGCCGGTTCGTTCGCCGGGTCGCGGCTGGCAGCGGCTGAGCCATCGGGCGCGCCATGTCCGTACGGTAGAGTGCGAACATGCGTGTACTGGTCACCGGAGGTGCGGGCTACATCGGCGGCGTCGTCGTGGAGGTGCTGCTCGGACGCGGACACGAGGTGATCGTGCTGGACAACCTCGTCAAGGGCCACGCCGACGCGGTGCCGCCCGGGACACCGCTCGTCCGCGTGGATCTGGTCGACGGCGATGCCGTGCTCGCCACGCTGCGTGATCACCGCATCGACGCCGTGGTCCACATGGCCGCGTTCTCGCTCGTGGGCGAATCAGTGCAGAACCCGGCGCGCTATTACCGCAACAACGTCGAGGCCTCGCTGGTGCTGCTCGCCGCCATGCGCCAGGCGGGCATCGGCCGCCTCGTCCTGTCGTCGACGGCGGCGGTGTACGGCGAGCCGGTCAAGCAACCCGTCGAGGAGCACGATCCGACCGCGCCGACGAATCCCTACGGTGAGACGAAGCTCGCGCTGGAGCGCGCGCTCGCCTGGTATGCGCCGGCGTATGGGCTCTCGGCGATCAGCCTGCGCTACTTCAACGCGGCGGGCGCCACCGCGCGCGGCGGCGAGCGCCACGACCCGGAGACTCACCTGATCCCGATGGTGCTGCAGGCGGCGGCCGGAACCCGGGGCGCAGTGACGGTCTTCGGCGACGACTACCCCACGCGTGACGGAACCTGCGTGCGCGACTACGTTCACGTGCTCGACCTCGCGGAGGCGCACGTGCTCGCGGTCGAGGCGCTGAGCCCGGGCGATCCGCTGCGCGTCTACAACCTGGGGTGCGGCGGCGACGGCTACACCGTCCGCGAGGTCATCGAGGTCGCGCAGCGTGTCACCGGACGTCCCGTGCCGGTGGAGGTCGGATCCCGTCGCCCCGGTGATCCCGCGGTCCTCATCGCGAGCTCGGAGCAGATCGTCCGCGACCTCGGCTGGCAGCCCAGGCACCAGGCTCTCACCGACATGATCGAATCGGCGTGGCGCTTCATGCAGCAACACCCGACGGGCTGAGGAACCGCGCGCGCGTCGCGGCGCAGGCACGTCGTGGCAACGAGGATGGGGAAAAGCGAAGCGGGGCGGCAGCGCCGCCCCGCTTGGACATCGTCCCGGTGACGTCACCCCAGGGATGACGTCAGCGGCGGCTCCTCAGTTCGCGACGTTCACCGCGCGCGTCGTCGTCGCCGTGGCGCCGGTGGCGTCCGTGACCTTCAGCGTCAGCGTGTGGGGTCCGTTGCTGGTGCGCGTGGTGTCCCACGTGATCCACAGGGTCGTGCCCGTCAGCGACTGCGAGAGGATCGTCGTGCTGTCCACGAGGAGCGTGAACGTCTTCGCCTGACCCCACGTCGCCGTGGTTGCCATGCCAACCGTGTGACCGCCGCTCACCGTGGCGCCTGCCGCCGGGTAGCTGAACGACGCGGTGAAGCTCGCGGGCTGCGGCGTCGGCGTGGGCTCCGGAGTCGGAGTCGGCGTCGGCGTCGGCGTGGGTGTCGGAGTCGGCGTCGGCGTCGGCGCGGACGTTCCGCCGCCGTTCGCCACGGTGACCGTACTGCTCGCCGTGGCGGTGGCGCCATTCTGTGTCACCTTCAGCGTGATCGTGTGCGGTCCGTCACCGACCTTGGTCGTGTCCCACCCGATCCACATCGCGGTGCTCAGGATCGAGAGCGACGCGAGCGTCTTGCCGTCGACCTGGACCGTGACCTGCTTCGACAGGCCGGACGCCGCGGTCGTGGTGATGCCGATGGTGCGACTTCCGCTCACCGACGCACCGCCTGCGGGGGACGTGATCGTCGCCGTGAACGGCGCGGTGGACGGATTCGGGGCCGCGGTCGTGTTCGACACCGTGACCGAACGCGTCGCCGTGCCGCTCGCGCCCGCGGAGTCGGTGACGGTCGCCGTCAACACACGCGTCCCGTTCACCGTGTTCGCCGTGTTCCAGCTCAGCGTGGGGTTGGTCCCGCTGTAGACGGTCGCGCCATCAACCGCGAGCTTGTAGCGGTAGCCGGTGCCCGAGCCGCCGGAGCCCACCATGGTGACGGTCGTCGAGCCGCTGACGGTCGCGTTGCTCGCGGGGTTCGTGAACGAGACGGAGGGGTTGCTCGGCGTCGGCGGGGGCGGCGTCGTCGTCCCGCCACCCGAGCCGCCGGTGCTGACGACGTAGATCCGCGCCTCGTAGGGCCCGAACGTATCCGACCACGACGACCCGTTCACGTTGTAGCTGCGGCCCGACTGGTGCTCGGTCACCGTGCCGGGGGCGTTCTGCCACGTGAACGTGACCGGCGTGCTCTTGTTCGTGTAGTTGTAGGCGAACACGTAGCCCTTGCCGTCGACGACCTTGGTCTTGGTGCGGATGTTCGCCGCGCCGTCGAGCATCGGCGAGCGCGACGTGTCCCCCGCGTTCAGGCGGTTCAGCTCGGCCTGGAAGTACTCCTTGTTCGAGACGAGCCACTCCACCTGGATGTCGTACTGGAGCTGCTGCTTGCGGCCGTCGATGGCATTCCCGAACCGGGTGGTGTTGCCGACCAGCGCGCCGTCGGCGTCGTCGGCGATGAGCACGGACTCGAGCGCCGACAGCTCCTTGACGATCGTACGGAGGTAGCCCATCTGGGACGCCACGGTGCTGGCGTCGGCGCGGCGGAGGCCGTTGCTCCCGATCTCCCACCACATGATGCCCTTCGCTCCCTCGACGATCGACATGACGGCGTGGGAGCGGTACTCGGCGGGCGTCGGGAAGCGGCTGTCCGAGGTGAACTTGAAGAACTGCAGCACCGCCATCGATGGCTTGCTGCCCGCCGCGTGGGCCGCCTGCGCCACGAAGTCGGCGACCTGGAAGTGCGTGTAGCCGGCGGCCGGTTCCGCGCCGAACAGCGGATACGGGTCCGTGCCGATGATGTCAGCCGCGCCGACCCACTTGTGGGGGTCGATGTAGCCGCGCGCGAGCGTCACGGCCAGCGTCAGCACGTTGGGGGTGAGGCTCTTGAGCTTGTTGTGATGGCTCTGCGTCTCCGAGATGAGCCCGTCGACGCACTCGTCCATGATGTAGTACCCGGCCGCCCCCGTATTGACGGCGAACTGCTGCGGGTACGAGGTCGACTGGTCCAGCGAGAACGGGATCCGCGTGTAGCTGCCGCCGTCGAAGCAGTTCGCGGTCTGCAGGTACTTGATGCCGTGGTTGTGGAGGACGTCCATCAGCGGGTTCATGGCGCTCATGGGCGCCTGTCCGTAGTGATAGTTCAGGTACAGGTTGATGGGGAGATCGTTGAGGCGATTGGCGGAGGCGCCGAAGAGGACGTTTTCGTAGGAGGCCGGATCGGTGAAGTACGAGAGGCCCGAGTCGTATACGCCGAGCACGAAGCGCGGCTTGCCGTCCATGACGAACCGGCCCTTGCTGTCGTAGCTCATCGCTGCCGATGCACTCGTGGTGACGGTGCCGATCATCGCGATCATCGCGACCGCCGCTCCAAGTGCCTTACACAACGTCCAACGCATGCCGTTTCCCCCGTTCTGGGTTCGGTTACAACTGTGAAAGTGTTTTCAGTGCCGCGGGGGGATCGGCAAGGAGCCTGCCACGCCTATTTTGCTGCGGATATATCGAATAGATATGGCGTTGTACTAAATGCACGAGGCGGCGCGCGGCATCGGGTGTCCGCGCCCTGACAGTTTCAGCCGGCGATCCACGAACACGCGTCCCCGACGCGGACGCGGAGGCGTCTACGGGGAGATGGCGGCGTCAGGAAACGTCAGTGAGCCGGAGGACGAATCAGCGGGAGCGGACGCTCGAGGACGGGGCGGCGAGCGGCAGGAGAACGAAGGCGCGGCGGTTCGA
>JBKPPN010000055.1:0-9846 GCA_046733575.1 Candidatus Methylomirabilota bacterium
ATCCCGCAGAACCGCCGTGATGGGCGCCCTCCTCGACTTCGTGAGCGCACGACGCGTGGCAGCCGCGCCCCGGGTGGGGCGCTCATGCCTCAGGACCCGGCGTCGTCCTTCTCGCGCTGGCTCGAGAGCGGAGGGAATGACAGGAGGAAGCGGGTGCCCCGGCCGGGCGAGGACTCGACGTCGATCGTGCCCTCGTGCTCGTGGACGATGCCGTAGGTGATGGCGAGGCCGAGACCGGTGCCGGTGAACTTCGTGGTGAAGAAGGGATCGAAGATCCGCGCCAGATCGGCGGGCGAGATCCCCGGCCCCGTGTCCTCGATCTCGAGCTGGACCCGCGGAAGGGGTCCGGGCGCCATCCGCGTCTCGATGGTGATGCGTCCCGGAGCGTGCTCCATCGCCTCGCGGGCATTCGTCACGAGGTTCAGCACGACCTGCTGCAGCGTGCCGCCGTCGCCGCGAATGGGCGGCACGTCGACGAGCCGGGTGACGATTTCGATGCCCGACTTCGTGATCTGAGGTCCGACGAGCAGCAGCGTTTCCTCGATGACGTGGTTGAGGTCGACGGCGCCCCGCTCGCCGGCCGACCGCCGTCCGAAGGAGAGCAAGCCCGTCGCGAGGCGCGCCATCCGCTGCGCGTGACGGTGGATGACGCGGAGATCGTCGGCGACCTCGGACGGCAACCGCTCGGCGTCCAGCAGCATGAGCTCGATCCTCGACGAGATGATGCCGATCGGGTTGTTCAGCTCGTGCGCCAGTCCCGCCGCGAGTGTGCCGAGTCCGGCCAGACGCTCCATCTGGCGTGCGGCCTGCTCCATGGCGTGGCGCTCGCGCTCGGCCCGCCGTCGGTCTGTCACGTCGAGGCCGAACGCCACGACCCCGGCCACGGGACCGTGCAGCACCGTCCGGTGCCACGCCACGATCCGCTCCTCCCCGCCCGCGGTCACGAGCGCATCCTCCGTGTCCTCTGCTCGACCGCTCTCGATCATCTCTCGGAACGCGATCCAGGCGTCACCGTAGCGACTGCGCGGAGCGAGGACGTCGAACCAGTTGCGACCACGGACGTCGTCGGCGCGGTAGCCGGTGACGCGCTCCGCGGCGGGATTGAAGACCGTGACGTTGCCGGCGGCGTCGAGCCCCACGATCAGAGCGTCGACGTTGTCGACAAGCAGACGCGACCAGTCGCGCTCCTCGGCGAGCTCGCGCACCGCGCGCGTGCGCTCGCGACGGCTGTGGGCCTCGCCGATCTCGCGCTCGATGGCGGGGCCGAGCCGCGCGAGATGGCCCTTGAGGACGTAGTCGTGAGCGCCCGCCTTCATCGCGGCGACCGCGGTGTCCTCGCCGATGGCGCCCGAGACGATGATGAAGGGCAGGTCGACGCCGGCGGATTTCAGCAGGGCGAGCGCCTGCGGAGCGCTGAACACCGGCAGCGTGTAGTCCGCCACCACGGCGTCCCAGTCGCCCTGCGCCAGCGCCGCCGTGAACTCGGACGCCGTCTCCACGCGCACGTGCTGGACAGACCAGCCGTCGCGCGAAAGGTGACGCACGAGGAGCCGTGCGTCGTCCGCGGAGTCCTCCACGAGCAGGAGGCGCAGGCGGCGCGCCACCGCGCTCACCGCATGGGCGGAGGCTGGTTGAGCAGGAGCCAGTACAGGCCGAGCTGGCGCACGGCCTCCACGAACTCGGTGAAGTCGACGGGCTTCTGGACGTAGCTGTTGGCGCCCAGCCGGTACCCTTCCATGCGGTCGCGCTCCTCGATCGACGACGTGAGGATGACGACGGGCAGCATGCGCGTTCGCACGTCCTCACGGACGCGGCGGAGCACCTCCAGCCCGTCGATGCGGGGCAGCTTCAGGTCCAGCAGCATCACGTGGGGCACCTCCCGGACATCGCGACCCACGTGGGCGCCCGTCGCGAAGAGGAAGTCGAGCGCCTCGACCCCGTCGCGGGCGACCACGATGTCGTTGCCGACGTTCGCGCGCCGCAACGCGCGGAGCGTCAGCTTCTCGTCGTCGGGGTTGTCCTCCACGAGCAGGATCACCGAATTGTGTGTCACCCGTCCTCCGTCACACCGTGAAATAGAACGTCGCGCCCGCGCCCGGCATGGCTTCGGCCCAGACTCGGCCACCGTGGCGATGGACCACGCGCTGGACGATGGCGAGCCCGATGCCGGTCCCGGGAAATTCGTGCATGGCATGCAGGCGCTGGAAGGCGCCGAACATCTTGCCGGCGTGCGCCATGTCGAAGCCGACGCCATTGTCGCGCACGAGGTACGCGATCTCCGCCTCGTGCGGCACGGCGCCGAAGTCGATCCTCGCCGAGGGCTGCTGGCTCGTGAACTTCCACGCGTTGCCGAGCAGGTTCTCCAGCACGAGGCGCAGCAGCGCGCCGTCGCCGACCGCCGTCACGCCGTCCTGGATGCGCCACTCGACGGTGCGCCCGGGGTCGTTGCGCTCGAGCTGCGCGGCCACCGTGCGCGCGAGACCAGTCAGGTCGACGCGCTCGCGGCGCATCTCGCGACGGGTCACGCGGGAGAGGTCCAGGAGGTCGTCGATCAGCTCCGCCATGCGCTGCGAGGCCGCGCGAATCCGGCGGAGGTAATCACGACCGTCGTCGTCCAGCTTCGCCTCGTAGTCCTCCAGCAACGCCTGGCTGAAGCCGTCGATGCCGCGCAGCGGCGCCCGCAGGTCGTGCGACACCGAGTAGCTGAACGCCTCGAGCTCCCGGTTGACGGCGTCGAGCTCCGCCACGCGGGCGCGGAGGTCGTCGTTGAGCCGCTGGATCCGCTCTTCGGTGCGCGTGCGCTCGGTGACGTCGCGGATCACGCTGATCACGAGCGTCCCCGCTGGCGTCGCCATCGGGCTCAGGCTGATCTCGACGGGAAACTCCGTGCCGTCCTTTCGCCGGCCCACGAGGTTCATCCCCGCCCCCATCGGTCGCGTGGTCGGGGCGGCCATGTACGCGGTGCGATGGCCGACGTGCGCGGCGCGGACAGATTGCGGGACGAGAATCTCGATCGGCTGTCCCACGAGGTTCTCCGGAGCGTAGCCGAACAGTCGCGCGGCCTGGACGTTGACGAGGTCGATGCGGCCGTGACCATCGACGATCACGATTCCGTCGGGCGCCGCGTCGACGAGGCGGCGGAACTTCAGCTCGCTCGCACGGAGTGCTTCGTCGGCGCGCCGGCGTGCCGTCACGTCGCGGATCACCGCGATGACCTGGCCGTCCGCCGTCGGCACGGGGCTGAGGCTGATCTCGACGGGAAGCTCGCTGCCGTCCTTACGCCGGGCCACCAGGTCGACCCCGACCCCCATCGGACGCGTGATGGGCGCGGCCTGATAGCTCGCGCGGTGTGCGAGGTGGCGTGAGCGCAGCGCCTCGGGCAGCAGCGTGTCGACGGAAGCGCCGACCAGCTCGTCCGGCGTGTAGCCGAGCATCGAGGCGGCGTGGGAGTTGACGAGGGCGATGCGGCCGTCGCCGCGCACCACGACGATCCCGTCGGGGGCAGCGTCGACGACGCCGCGGAACATGGCCTCGCTCGCCCGCACGGAGTCGTCCATGCGTCACCCCCCGGGCGGGAAGGTCTCACGCTGCCTGGTCTCGCGCGCCATCGCACGCGGCGAGGGCAACCCCTCCAAGAGCACGATGACCACCACGCCGGCGACGCCGACCGGGATCGCGAGCGCAACGAGGACGCGGGCGCGCATCGAGGCATCCTACCGCATGGCCATCGACGCCTGGCGACGCGGTCAGGGCGGTCCGGGCGCTCGGCCGGGCGCGCGCGTCCGCGGCGCCTGGGCCAGTTGTTCGCGGGTTCAACGCCATCGTGGTCCTCCTCGTCGAGATGCGCCTGGCGTGCGGGTGCATCGGCGTTGCCACACCGTGTCGCTCGCGATTTCGCGGCGTTGCTTCACGCAGATGCGGGATCCGGATGAAGCGCGGACGTCCCACGCGGGGCACGAACGCCCCACGCGTCGCGACGTCCGCGCGCCACGGCGCGACGACGGTGATGGTGGTGCCGGCCGCCGCACGTGGGACTCCCGCGCCCCGGTCCACACGGTCTGACGGCGGCGACGCGAAGTGATGGTCTCGCGGTGACGGGCACTTGCGGCGCGGCACGAGTGTGGCCGGATCTGGCCAGCTGGTTGCTCTACCGCGCGGCGTGATGCCACCGCGACGAGTCGTGATCTGCGGAGCCGCTGGTCGAGACTTCCACAACTTCAATGTCGTATACCGTGACGATCCCGCATTCGTCGTCGTCGCCTTCACTGCCACGCAGATCCCGGGGATCGCCGATCGTCGGTATCCCGCCGCGCTGGCGGGGCCGCGCTACCCCGACGGGATTCCCATCCTGGACGAGGTCTGGCTGGACGACATCTGCCGTCGCGAGCGCGTCGACGAGGTCGTCTTCGCCTACAGCGACGTGTCGCACGGTCACGTCATGGCGCTCGCGTCGCGCGCGCTTGCGGTCGGCGCGGATTTCCGCCTCCTTGGTCCGCACCACACGATGCTGGAGGCCCGCCTCCCTGTCGTGGCCGTGTCGGCCGTGCGCACGGGATGCGGAAAATCGTCGGTCGCACGGTGGCTCGCGTCCCGGCTGCGCGAGCGAGACCGCCGGGTGGCCATCATCCGTCACCCCATGCCGTACACCGATCTGGCCGCCCAGCGCGTGCAGCGCTTTGCCTTTCCGGCCGACCTCGACGCGGCGGGCTGCACGATCGAGGAGCGCGAGGAGTACGAGCCGCACCTTGCCCTCGGCACGATCGTGTACGCGGGTGTCGACTACGCGGCGATCGTGGACGCGGCGGCGAAGGACGCGGACGTCATCGTCTGGGACGGCGGCAACAACGACTTCCCGTTCGTGCGGCCGGATCTTCACATCGTCGTCGCGGACGCGCTGCGCCCGGACGATGCCCGGGGCTACTACCCCGGCGAGGCCGTGCTGCGCACGGCGGACGTCGTCGTGGTGAACAAGGCGAACTCCGCGCGTCCCGAAGACCTCGAGCGCGCCATCGCCGCCGTTCGCGGCGTCAATGCGCGCGCGCCGATCGTGTGCGGCGCTATGCCGACGCGCATCGAGCCCGCCGTGCCGCTCCGTGGGCGCCGTGTGCTCGTCGTCGAGGATGGACCGACCGTCACGCATGGCTCGCTGCCGCACGGCGCCGGCTTCGCCGCCGCCACCGCGGCCGGCGCCGTCGTCGTCGACCCACGTCCCGTCCTGGCGCCGGCGCTCCGCGCCGTCGCGGACAACCATTCCCACCTCGGTCCGGTGCTTCCGGCGCTCGGATACAGTCCGGCGCAGCGACAGGCGCTGCGCGACACCATCGACCGCGCCGACGCGGACGTCGTCATCTCGGCGACCCCGATCGACCTTCGCCACGTCGTGGCGGTGGACAAGCCGATCCTGCGGGTCCGGTACGAGTTCGCGGAGCCGGGGAGTCTCGCCGAGATCGTGGACGACTGGCTGGCGCGCTGCCGCCGACATTAGGGGACGGGGGACGCTCAGATGAGCGCGGCGCGTCTCCGGTCACCGAGGTCACGGGGCGCCGCGGATCACGGGTCGCGCCCGACGGGAACACGACGTGATTCGACGTCGCGGCCGCTAATATAGCGAGCCGGCGGATGCATACCGCACGTCGATCACCGGACGACTCCCTCACGCACGTGATCGAGAGGCTCGCTCGTCTGCTGCCCGCGCAGGGGCCGATCAGCATCTTCATTCACCACAACACGCTGCACGCCTTCGAGGAATTGCCGTTCGAAGACGCCGTCGAGCGTGCCGGGATCCTCCTCGGCCGCGAGCCATATCTGTCGGAGGCACGGTATCGCGACAAGCTCGCGTCGGGCCGCATTCAACCCAGGGATGTTGAAGCACTCCTCGTCGAACACCTGGGGGCGAGCGCGGCCACGCCGGTCGCGGGCGTGGGATCACGGCTCGACCTCTGGCGCGCCCTCGTGCTCCATGGGATCCCTGCGGCCGCCGGTCGTGAGCTGTCGTGGCTCCTCGACGAGACCGACGCGTTGGCGCGGTTTCGCACCGATCTGCCGGCCAGCGCGCGATCCACGTCCACGGGACTGCACGACCTTCCGGCTGGCGTGGAGGACGAAGCGCGAACGGTGCGCCGGCTGTGGAATGCGTGCCTGGGCGCGGTGGGCCGGGCGGAGCCTGCCCCCGCGTCCGCACCGCCGACGCTCGTCCGCCATCGCGACTGGCTCCTCGCAGCCCGCGGCATCGACACCGACGCCTGGATCCATCCGACGCTGATCCGCTTTCTGGCCGGTTACCTCGATCAGGGGCTCGCGCACTGGACCATGCCCGCCCGGAACCTCGGAATCCATGGCTGCTTTCTGCAGATGTACCGTGCGTCGCTCGCGGCGCAGTGCGGCCGGTGGGCCCGGACGCTTCCCGGTCTCGTCATCGACGACGCCGAGGCGCAGCGGAGCGCGCTCGACTCGATCGCGCACTCGCTCGCGCAGCTCGGCGTGCATGAGGCCGAGCGCGAGGAGTATCTGAGCGCGGAGCTGCTTGCGCTGCGCGGGTGGGCGGGCATCGTGCGACAGATCGAGGAGCGGCCGGACCGTGTTCCGGCCCGCGATCTCACCGTGACGCTGCGTGGGTACCTCGCGATTCGCTTGCTTCTGGAACGCGCCGCACTCGACGAAGCCGCGCGACAATGCGCCTTCGCGGGCCCGCTCTCGGCACTGCGCCGCTCACTCCACGATGATCGCCCCGCCATGGCGCCGCCGACGCCGCTCGAACGCGCGTGGCCGCTGTTCCACCTGGCGCAGCTATGCGGCCTCGATCCGTCGCTCGTCGAGCAGTGGACGCGGCAGGATGTGGGCGATCTGGAGATGGAGCTGCGACGGCTCGACGGCGTGTTCCGGCGCCGTATCCTGCAGCAGGCGTTCGAGCGAGGGATCCGTCATCGCCTCTACAACGCCCTCGCTCACCACGCGCCGCATGCCCCGGCGTCGCCGGCGGCCTTCCAGGCGATATTCTGCATCGACGAACGCGAGGAATCGTTTCGCCGGCACCTGGAGGAGGTGTCGCCGAGCTGTGAGACGTTCGGCACGGCCGGCTTTTTCAACGTCGCGATGTACCACCAGGGCGTGACCGACGCGCACCCCCGGCCGCTCTGTCCGGTGGCAATTCGTCCCGAGCACTACGTTGCGGAAACGGACGTCGCCGGGGATGTCCTGATGCAACACACGCGGCGACTACACCGCCGCGCCGCCGGCTTCCTCGGCTACAACGTGCATCGAGGGAGCCGACTCCCGATGCGCGGCGCCGTCCTGATGGCCGCGTTCGGCTGGCTGGCCCTCGTGCCGCTCGTTCTGCGGGTCATCTATCCCTGGCTGTGGTCACGATGGCGGCGGATTCACCAGGCCCCGTTCCGCCCGACGCGGACCCGCCTGCAGCTGGATCGTCAGCACGAGACGCCGCCGATCGGAATGTATGCCGGCTTCACCGTGCCCGAGATGGCGTGTATCGTCCGTCGCGTCCTGGACGATATCGGCATTCGCGACCGCCTCTCCCCCCTCGTCCTCGTGATCGGGCACGGCTCGATCAGCCTCAACAACCCGCACGAATCGGCGCACGACTGCGGCGCATGCGGGGGCGGCCGGGGCGGGCCGAACGCTCGCGCCTTCGCGCAGATGGCCAACGACCCGCGCGTACGACAGCTCCTTGCCGTTGACGGAGTCCTCATCGACGGTGGTACGTGGTTCGTGGGAGGTCAGCGCAACACCTGCAATAACGAGGTGTCGTTCTTCGACACGGACCTGGTTCCGGAGTCATCCCGGCCGCTCTTCGACGACGCGGTCAAGGCCATCGAGACGACACGCCGGCGCGAGGCGCACGAACGCTGCCGCCGGTTCGACGGCGTCCCGCACTGGTATCCGTCCGCGGCGGCCCTCGCGCACGTCGAGGGCCGCGCCGACGACCTGGCGCAGCCGCGTCCCGAGTACGGGCACGCCACGAACGCCTACTGTATCGTCGGCCGGCGGACGCGAACGCGCGGACTGTTTCTCGACCGACGCGCGTTCCTGGTGTCATACGATCCATCGCGCGACGACGACGGTGGCATCCTCGCGCGTATCATGGCCGCCGTTGTTCCCGTCGTCGCCGGCATCAACCTCGAGTACTACTTCAGCTACGTCGATCCGACCGGATACGGGTGCGGCACGAAGCTGCCGCACAACGTGACGTCGCTCCTCGGCGTGATGGATGGTGCGCAGAGCGATCTGCGGAGCGGTCTTCCCTGGCAGATGGTGGAGATCCACGAGCCGACCCGCCTCGCGCTCGTCGTCGAGAGCCCGCGCGAGCGACTGCAGCGTGTCGTGGAGACGAATCCGACGTTCGAACGCCTCGTGCGACACCGCTGGATGTGGCTCGCCTGTCTCGATCCAGAGTTCGGCACGCTCTGGGAGTTCGGACCCACGGGGTTCGCACCGCACACGAGCGAGCACGCGCTTGCCGCGGTCGCGGGTGGATCGGTGGCGTGGTACGAGGGCAAGCGCGGGTTCCTGGCGCCCGTCACGATCCTCAGCACCTCTTCGTGGTCCGACGGTCGCACGTCGTAGCCGCGACGGTGGGCGTTCCCAGCGTTCCTCTCACGATCCTCGTCCTGGCCGGAGTCGGTTCGCCGGCTCTCCTGTTCGCCCTCCTCGCCGCGACGTTGTTGGTCGATCGTCCTCTCCCGGAGCGCTGGACGGGACGTCTGGCCGCAGCGTCACTGTCGATCTCCTGCCTCGCGTTGGTTGCCGCGTGTGTCGTCTACGGCGTGACGACGACCGGCTCACAACTGCTGTCATACGGCGTGTGGTCCGCGCCACACGAGGGAGGCGTCGCGATCGAGTTTCTCGTCGATCGGATCGCGTTGGGGTTCGCCGCGCTCTCGGCCGCCATCGCGGGCGTCGTCTCGGCGTTTTCCAACCGCTATCTGCACCGGGAGACGGGCTACAACCGGTATTTCGTGTTGCTCGCGAGCTTCGTGACGGGGATGCTGCTCGTGGCGCTCGCGGGGAACGTGACTGTCCTCGTCGTGGGGTGGGAATTCGTCGGGATCAGCTCGGCGTTGCTCGTGGCGTTTTTCCACGAGCGCCCCGCCGCGGTCTCCAATGCATTCCGCGTGGTGTCGGTCTATCGCATCAGCGATGCGGCGCTGGTGTCCGCTGCGGTCCTGCTCCGGCACGTCGCGGGCACGGATAGCGTCGTGCTGCTGTTTGGCGGCGCAGCGACCTCGCACGCCCTGACCACCGGGAATGCGACGATCATCGCCGTCCTGCTCATCGTCGCGGTGGCGGGCAAGAGCGCCTTGCTTCCCTGTTCCGGCTGGCTCCCCCGAGCCATGGAGGGCCCCACACCGTCGAGCGCCGTCTACTACGGATCGCTCGCCATCCATGCGGGCTGCTTTCTGCTCCTGCGTGCCGCCCCCCTGCTGGAACAGGCACCCGCGGCGCGGCTCCTGGCCGGGGGCCTCGGCGCAGCGACCGCCCTGTTTGCTGGGCTGACCGCCCGCGTGCAGAGCGACGTCAAGTCGGCGCTCGCCTATGCGTCGCTCACGCAGGTCGGAATCATCGTCGTCGAGATCGCCGCCGGCTGGTACACCCTCGCGTTCATCCATCTGGCCGGACACGCGTGCTTCCGTCTGCTGCAATTTCTCAGTGCGCCAAACGTCCTCCACGATCTGCACGCACTCGAGGACGCCATTCGCGGTCATGCCGTTCCGCGCCACGGCCAGCGCGGCGCCGTCCCGGCGGCGGTCCGACGCCAGCTGTTCCTCGTCGCGCTCGAACGCGGATTCCTCGACAGCATGCTGGACCGAGTCGTGGTCGAGCCGTTCACGC
>JBKPPN010000056.1:0-24913 GCA_046733575.1 Candidatus Methylomirabilota bacterium
CGGGATGGTTGCACAGCATCATCCCGACCGTCGGGTACAGGATCTCGGCCGCCACGCCGTCGCGATCCTGGTCGGCCAGGCGAGCCTCGGGATCCCAGCCGCCGCGGTGCATGTCCTCGAAGCGCGCATCGAACATCCGCAGCTCGTGCGCCTCCTTCCCCGCCGCCGCGACGAGCCCCATCGGGATCGGCTTGTCCATCCCGTCGATCACGAACAGATCGCCGCGGCGCTCGTCGCGCACGACGTGCGGGGCGCGATCGCGGAAGCGCCGGTCGATCCGGTCGACGTACGTCCCGGGCGGCTCGGTCACGTGCGAGTCGGCCGAGATGATCGGCTTCATCGCGTGGACACCTGCGCCGGCATGGTGGCGCCGCGCGTCCGCGCGCGCACGAACTCGCCGATGCGATCGACCGCGGCCTGCGCCTCGTCCAGCATGGGCAGGAACCACTGCCAGACGTGAATCATCGCGTCCCACACCTCGAGCGTGACGTCGACGCCGGCGGCCCGCGCCCGCGCGGCGAGCTCGGTGGCGTCGTCGAGCAGCACCTCGTCGCTCCCGACCTGGATCAGCAGCGGCGGCAGGCCGGCGAGGTCGGCGTGCAGCGGCGACGCGAGCGGGGTGCGCGCATCGGCGCTGCCGAGATACGCGCTCGCCATGCGGCTCACCATCGACGTCTCGACGATGGGATCGACGGAGGCGCGCGTGCGGTGGCTCGGCAGGCTGCACGTGAGGTCCGTCCACGGCGACAGGCACACGCCGGCCGCGGGCAGCGGCACGTCGGCGTCGCGCAGCGCGACCAGCGTGGCGACGGTGAGGCCACCGCCGGCGGAGTCGCCCGCCACGACGATCGAGCCGGGGCGCAGTCCGTTGTCCTCGATCAGCCAGCGATAGGCGGCGACGGCGTCGTCGACGGCGGCGGGGAACGGATGCTCGGGCGCGCGCCGGTAGTGCGGCAGCAGCGCCGAGCCGCTCGCCGACGCCGCGATGGCCGCGGCGAGATGCCGGTGCGAGCGCGGCGACCCGATCACGTAGCCGCCCCCGTGCAGGTACAGCACGACCGCGCCGCCGCCCGCGCCCGGACGTAGCCACTCCGCATCGACGCCGCGCACGACCACCGACGTGACCTCGACATCGGGCGCGAGCGGGAAGGCGCGCTCCGCCTTGTCGTACTCCTGGCGAAGCTCGTCGAAGGTCAACGTCGTCTGTCGCGGCAAGCGTGCGAGATGCTGACGGACGGCCTGGATGCTTCGAGCGCTCATGGCCTCGGACGATAGAGAGGGGCGCCGGCCCTGTCAACCCGTGGCGGACGCGATGCTACACTCGCGTGCACAGGAGGCGAACGGCGATGAGTGACCAGAAGCACGCGTTCTCGACGAGCTTTGCCAGGGACGCCGTCTACAAGACGGGCCTGCGGAGCTTCATGGAGTACCGCGATCTCGGCATCGAGTCCGCGACGAACGGCCAGTACCGCGCCCACGTCATCCGCGTCAAGCCCGAGGAGCGCGGTCACGATCAGAATCTCCACACCACGGGGCTGCACCAGCACCACTGCGACTTCCAGATGGTGTACGTCCTGAACGGCTGGATCACGCTGACCTACGAGGGCCACGGCGAGTTCACGTTCCGCAAGGGCGACTGCTTCCTGCAGCCCCCCGGCATCGTGCACAACGAGCTGGCGTGCTCCGACGACGTCGAGATCCTCGAGGTCTACTCGCCCGCGGTCCACGAGACCGTCGGGGTCCAGCGGGACGCCGAGGTCGCCGCCGCCGCGCACTGACCCTATCTGACCCGCGGGGCGACGCGGTTGGGCCGCGTCGCCTCCGAGCCGGGGGCGTGGAGGCCGTTGCGCCTCCCGGGGAACTCGATGCCGAGCGCCACCCCGCCCAGGATCAAGACTCCCGCCACGACGAGCGACGTCGTCACGCGCTCGCCGAGCCAGAGCGTCGCGCCCACGATGCTGACGAGCGGCGTGGCGAGCAGGCCCAGCGACGTCGTCACCGCGGGCAGGAGCCGGCCCGCGACCGCCATCGCCCAGTAGGCGACGGCGGAGCCGAGAATCGCCGAGTAGAGCAGCAGCACGACGAGCCGCGCGTCCCAGGTCACATCCGGGAGCCGTCCCGAGGCCAGCGCCACGGGCGTGACGAGCACCGTCGCGAGCAGCAATTCCCACGGCATCAGGTCGAAGGCGGGACCGCGCCAGCGATGCCCGCGCAGGTGGACGATGTTGGTCGCCCACATCAGCGCGGCGAGCAGGATGGCCGCGTTCCCCACGATGGCGCGGCCGTTGCTCCAGTCGAAGGCGAACGGATTGAAGAGCGCGACCAGACCGAGCAGCCCCGCGACGACACCCGCCACCCGACGCCAGGTCACGCGCTCGCCGAGGAACAGCGCGGCGCCCGGCGTGACCCAGAGCGGCGTCGTGTAGGCCAGCACCACCGAGCGTCCCGTCGACACGCGCTGCAGCCCCACGTTCATCAGCAGGGAGAACCCGACGATGTGCAGGAGCGTGATGCTCAGCATGATCGGGAGATCGCCGCGCGGCGGCAGCACGAGCCGACGGCGTGCGATGAGCAGCGCGAAGACCGCGGCGGCGCCGACGGCGTTGCGGAGGGCGACGAGCCAGAGCGGCGGCAGCGACGCTTCGAGGATGGCCTTGTGCACGGGCCACGTCAGTCCCCAGCAGAGGACGACGACGGCGAGCATCAGGAGTCCGTGCCGGCGCTGGCGCGCGGCGTCGGGCGGGGCGTCGCTCACATGAGCCCGAGCGCGCGTGCCACGCGCTCGGGCGTGATCGGCAGCGACGTCACGCGCGCCCCCGTGGCGTCCTCGATCGCGTTCGCCACCGCCGCCGCGGGCGGCCCGATGGGCGGCTCACCGATCCCGCGCGCGCCGAACGGACCCAGGCCCTCGCCCGACTCGACCACGACGGGCTCGACGTCGGGCACGTCGGCCGCGCTCGGGATGAGGTACGAGGCGAACGACGTCGACATGTTGACGCCGTCCTCCAGCACGACGTCCTCCATCAACGCGAACCCGAGCCCCTGCACCGCGCCGCCCTGGATCTGGCCCTCGACCGACTGTGGGTTGATGGCGCGTCCGACGTCGTGCGCGGCGACGAGCTTGAGAACGGTGACCGTCCCGGTCTCGGTGTCCACGGCCACTTCCGCGGCGTGCGCGCCAAACGTGTAGTCGGGGAAGATCTTGCCCGAGCCAGTGGCGAGATCGACGGGCTCGCCCGCGGGCGCGTGGTACACGCCGAGGTGACTGCGCGGCACGCCGAGGCGCGCGCAGCCGCGCAGGAGCTCGGGCAGTGCGAAGGTGCGGCCGTCACGCGCCACGACCTGCTCGTCCACCATGTCGAGCCCCCGCGCGTCCGTCTCCAGCAGGGTAGCGGCGGCGGCGAGCAGCTGCTCGCGCAGCTCGCGTGACGCCTTCAGCACCGCGTTGCCGGACATGTAGAGCTGCCGGCTGGCCGTCGTCGTGCCCGCGAGCGGCGTGAGCGCGCTGTCCGCGATGTGGACGGAGATGCGCGCCATCGGCACGCCGAGCACCTCCGACGCGATCTGGCAGAGGGACGACGCCTGGCCGCCGCCCACGTCGGGCACGCCGGAGCGCACCACGAGGCTGCCGTCCATCTCGAAGCCGACCCACGCGCTCGACCAGTCGTGCAGCCACACGATGCGCCCGTACGACTGCAGGTTGCACGCGATGCCGCGTCCGATCTTCACGTGCGGCGCGGGTGGCGGGGTCGGATCGCCGAGGCCGGCCCACGCGCGCTCGACGAGCTCCGGAATCGCGACGTGCGTCTCGATCGTCTGCCCGACCGGCAGCGTGTCGCCCCGCCGGAGCGCGTTGATGCGCCGGACGTCGAGGGGCGACAGCTTCAGCGCGCGCGCCACGCGGTCCATCTGCGACTCGTAGCCGAAGACGACCTGCATGCCGCCGAAGCCGCGCATGGCGCTGGTGGGGGGATTGTTGGTGTAGACCGCGCGCGCCTCGACGGAGACCGCGGGCACGCGATACGGGCCCGCCGCCATGACGGTCGAGTACAGCAGCACGAGCGCGGAGAGATACGCGTAGCCGCCCGCGTCGGCGAGCAGGTCGATCTGCTGACCGATGACCTCGCCCGTGGCCAGCGCTGCCGTCCGGTAGCGCAGGCGATACGGATGGCGCTTGGCGCGCGCCACGAGCGATTCCTGCCGCGTCCACACCATCCTCACCGGCCGCCCCGTCTTCCACGCGAGCAAGCCCAGGTACACCTCGACGGTGACGTCTTCCTTGCCGCCGAACCCGCCGCCCAGATACGTGCCGATGACGCGCACGCGGTTGTGGGGCACGTCGAGCACGTCGGCGACGTCGCGGAAGTGCTCGATGACCTGCGTCGACACGCGGATGGTCACCACTCCGTCCGAGTCGACCCACGCCACGCCGGACTCGGGCTCCAGGTATGCCGCGTCCACCATCTGCGTGCGGTACTCGCCTTCCACCACGACGGCGGCGCGCGCGAACGCCGCGTCCACGTCGCCCGACCTGACGTGCCAGCGCGCGAGCAGGTTGCCGCTCTCGTGGACCTGCGGCGCCTCGGGCCGCAGCGCCGCGGCGGGATCGAAGACGCCGGGGAGCGGCTCGTACGCGACGTCGATCGCCTCCATCGCCGCGCGCGCCTGCTCCAGCGTCTCCGCGGCCACGAGCGCGACGGGCTCACCCTGGTGCCGGACGCGCCCCTCGGCCAGCACGTGCAGCATCGCGCGCAGCGGACCGACGGTCGTGGTCTGCCCGGGCACGTCGGTGAACAGCGTGTTCCGCGGCACGTCGCGCGCGGTCATGATCGTCGCGACGCCGGGCATCGCCGCCGCGCGGCTCGTGTCCAGGCGCGTGATGCGCGCCGACGGATAGGGCGAGCGCAGCACCACGCCGTGCAGCATGCCGGGCATCGCCCAGTCGCCAGCGTACGCGGTGGCCGCGGAGACCTTGTCGCGCGCGTCGTGGCGGACGACGCGCTGGCCCACGACGCGGAGGTCGCGCTCGAGGCCGATGATCTCAGCCACGGCGCTCCCTCCCGGCCGCGCGCGTGGACCGCGCGTGATCCTCGATCGCGTCCAGGATCTTGGCGTAGCCGGTGCAGCGGCACAGGTTGCCCTCGAGAGCGGCTCGCAGCGCGTCGCGGTCGGCGTCGGGGTGCCGCTCGAGGAAGGCCACCGCGGTGAGCAGCATGCCCGGGGTGCAGAAGCCGCACTGCACGGCCCCGTGACGGAGGAACGCGGCCTGCAGCGGATGGAGCTCCCGCTCGTCACCGGCGAGCGCGCTGACCGTGGTGATGGCGCGACCGCGCAGCGACGCGGCCAGCACGAGGCAGCTCGACGCCGGCCGACCGTCGAGCAGCACCGTGCACGCGCCACAGACGCCCTCGTTGCAGCCTTCCTTCACGTCGAAGATCCCGAGCGTGTCGCGCAGCACCTCGAGGAGTGTGAGGTGCGACGGCGCGTCGACGTCGCGCGCACGTCCGTTGATGGCGAGTCTCATGCGACCGCCATCGCGCCCGCGACGGCGCGCGCCAGCGCGCGGCGCGTGAGCACGCCGACGAGCAGCTTCCGGTACGCGGCGGACACGAACGCGTCCGACCCCGGCTCGATGGTGGCCCGCGCAGCGTCGCCCGCGCCCGCGACGCGCTCGGACGTCGGCTCGTGTCCGCGCAGCGCGTCCTCGACGCCTCGTGCGCGCAGCGGGGTGCCGCCGACTCCCGCGTAGGCGAGGCGGACGTCGTCGATCCTGCCGCGGCGGTCGATGGTCACGACGGCGGCCACCGCGACCACGGCGAAGTCACCCGCCCGGCGCGACTGCTCCTCGACCGCGACCCCCGCCGCCGGCGTCGCCGGCACCGCGACCTCGGTGAGGATCTCGTCCGGGGCGAGCGCGGTGGTGAGATAGCCGGTGAAGAGATCGACGGCGTCCAGCGTGCGTGTCCCGCGCGCGCTCACCGCGGTGACCCGCGCATCGAGGGCGAGCATGGCCATGGGCAGCTCGGCGGCCGGGTCGGCATGAGCGAGGCTGCCGCCCAGCGTGCCGAGGTTCCGCACCCGGACGTTGCCGATCGATCGCGCTGCCTCGCGCAGGAGCCGACACTCGCGCGCCACGAGCGCGGACTCTTCCAGGTCGGCGTGACGCGTGAGCGCGCCGAGCCGCAGCCGTCCGTCCACGGTGCGCATGCCGTCGAGCGGCAGCCCGCCGATGTCGACGACCACGCGCGGCCGCGCGAGCCGGTAGTTGAGGATCGGGATCAGGCTCTGGCCTCCGGCGAGCACCTTCGCGTCGGGACCGTGCTGGGCGAGCAGCGCGAGCGCCTCCTCGACCGAGGTGGGCGCGACGTAGTCGAACGGCTGCATGGGTCGCGATTCTACGACAGAGGCGCGGACCGACACCCGTGCAACGGCCGCGTATCAACACGATCAGCCGGGTGCCCGCGCATGGTCACCGGACGACGCGGTCGGCGCGGAGGAGCACCGACTGCGGGATGGTGACACCGAGGCGTTGCGCCGTCTTCATGTTGACGAGCAGCTCGAACTTGGTCGCCTGCTCCACGGGCAGCGTTGCCGGGCTCGCGCCCTTCAGGATCTTGTCGACGTAGCTGGCGGCGCGGCGGTACAGGTCGTCGAGGTCGGCGCCGTACGACATGAGGCCGCCGCTCTCCACGAAGTCCTTGGTGTCGAACACCTGGGGGAGGCGGTAGCGGTTCGCCAGCTCGACGATGCGTCGGTGCTCGCGGAAGAACAGGTTGTCCGACAGCACCATGAGCGCGCCGGCGTGCGCGCCGACGGCGGTGCGGAGCGCGGGCTCCATCTGCTCGACGGTCGCGACGTCGAGGACGTGCAGGCGGATCCCGAGCTGCTCGGTGGCGCGCTCGGCCTCCCGCAGGGCGAACGCGGAGCCGGAGTTGCTCGGGTTTCTGAGGACAGCGAGGCGCCCGAGCTGCGGCACGACTTCGCGCACGAGCTCCACGCGCTTGGCCGTGACGACGGGATTGAGCGGACTCAGCCCCGTGAGGTTCCCTCCCGGCCGCGCCAGGCTCTCGACGAACCCGGACTCGACGGGATCGAAGGTCACGGGAAACACGATGGGGATGGTCGTCGTCGCCCGTCGCGCCGCGTCCACGGCCTGCGTGCTCTGCGCGACGATGACCGCGACGCCGAGGCGCACGAGCTCGTCGGCCAGCGCGGCGAGCCGTGGCTGGCTTCCGTCGGCGTAGCGGTACTCGACACGGATGTTCTGACCGTCGACGTGGCCGAGCTCGCGCAGCCCGGTCGCAAACGCGTCACGGAATCCCGACGGGCCGCCGAGCGACAGGTAGCCGATGCGCGGCAGTCGCGTGGACTGCGCCTGCGCGACGACACCGCCCGCGACGACCACCGCGCAGGCGACGACCGCGAGCATGCGGCGCCGCACGGTCGCGCTTGACGAGGCGCCGTCAGTCCAGAGTCGGAGGCGACGGGGCAGCCTGCGCGCTCCTAGACCGACATCGACGCGCGCAAGCGCTCGATCGTCTCGCACGCCTCGTCCACGAGGGTCTGCACGAGATCGCTGGCGGGCAACCGTCGCGCGAGCGACCCCGCCTGTCCCGACCAGCCCGCGATGAAGTCGGGCGAGCCCTCGCGCGCACTCGCCGCCCGCAGGGGCGCCATGAGCTTCTGCTGCACGGGAAACGGCAGGAGCGGCAAGGACTCCCGCTCGTCGCGCGCGATGATCTCGTTGCGGACGGCCCGGGCGGGCTTCCCGGAGAACACGCGCGTGATCGTGGTGTCGTCGCCGTCCATGTTCGTGATCGTCTTCCGGTGCGTTTCCGACGCGCCGCTTTCGGGGCAGAGCAGGAAGGCGGTGCCGATCTGTGCGGCTTGCGCGCCGAGGGCCAGGACGGCGGCGATCGCGGCGCCGTCCATGATCCCGCCGGCCGCCACGACGGGCAGGCGCACGGCCGCCACGATCTGGCGCACGAGGGCCAGCGTCCCGGTCATCGCATGCTCGGGCACGTGCAGGAACGTGCCGCGATGACCGCCGGCCTCGGCGCCCTGGGCGATGATGAAGTCCACGCCCAGGCTCTCGAGATGCCGCGCCTCCCGCACGCTCGTGGCCGACCCGCCCACGCGCACGCGGAGCGCGCGGAGACGGGCGAGCGTGTCCGGCGTCATGTCACCGAGGTGACCGGTGACGGCGGCCGGTCGAACGTCGCACACGGCGTCGATCTGACGGGCGCGGTCGGGCGCGTACGGCGCGGCGACGCGATCCGGGACCGGCACACCGAAGCGCTCGAAATCCTCCCGCAGCGCTCCGATCGCCTCCCGCTGCCGCGCGAGCGGCGGCTCGGCCGGCGTCTCCGCGACGAACAAGTTCATCGCGAAGGGCCGCGACGTCCGCGCGCGAACCGCCGCAGCGTCGGCCCGCATGCCATCGGGTTCGGTGTACGCGTGGCCGAACCCGCCCAGCGCGCCCGCCTCGGACACCGCCGCCACGAGATCGACCGTCGTCGCTCCCGCCATCGGTGCCTGGATGATCGGATGGTCGATCCCGAGCATCTCGCACAGTGCGGTTCTCAATCTCTTCATGACCCCTCCAACCCGCGCACGAATCCGATCACATCGGACGCGAACCGTTCCGGCTCTTCCCAGTGCAGCGCGTGACCGGCGCGCTCGTACACGACGAGCCGCGAGCCCGGGACCGCCGCGACGAGCGCGTCCTGGTCGACGCGCGTGACGAATCGGTCCTGCGCGCCCCACACGACCAGCGTGGGCACCGTGATCCGCTTCAGCTCCGGGCCGACGTCGTCCTCCAGGAAGCCCTCGAACGCCGCCCGCCACACGCGCGCGGGAACTTTCAAGCTCTCGTTCACCACCGCGTCGACGAACGCCGGCGGGACCGGCCGCGCGAGCGTGCTCTCCTGGAACTCGCGCACGAACGTCGGATCGATGGGATCCGCGAGGCCCGACACGCCCGACGTCCAGAAGTCCGTCACCACCGGATTGCTCCGGTAGTCCGCGAAGAAGGCGGCGAGGACGAGGCCGCGCGTACGCTCGGGATGATCGATGGCGAACCTCGCCGCGTTGGTGCTGCCCATCGAGTGCCCGACGACCACGGCCGGCGCCATGCCGAGGGCGTCCACGACATTCGTCACGTCGCCCGCGAAGTCGCGGGTGCGATAGCCCCTTGCGGGGCGGTCGGCGTCGCCGTGGCCCCGCTGCGTGAGCGCCACGGCGCGCATCCACGCGGGCAGGTGCGGCAGCACCGGCTCGAAGGAGCGCCAGGAATCGGTGAAGCCGTGCAGGAACAGCACGGGAACGCCGCGCGCATCGCCCTGCTCGACGTAGCGCAGCGTGACCCCGGAGGAAAGCTCGACGGACTTCTCGCGAGACGTCATGCGTGGGCGGCCGGCTCCTGCGCGAAGCGTCTCACGGCAGCGGCTGCGTCTCCACGGCTCTCGGTCACCGCGCCACCGTCACGACGTACGCTTGCATCTTGCCGTCCACCGGGCCTCGACCGAAGCGGCGCGCGATGGCGTCGGCCACCACGTCCGTCGCCTCCTGCAGTCGGGCGGGGTCGCGCGCCTCGATCTCGTTGCGTATCGGGGTGCCCTGGCACAGGCCGATCGCCGCCTGGCGCGCGGACGCAGCCCGGCTCCGCTCGGTGACGACGACGATCTCGGGGATCGCCGAGAACCCCGCGGCGCGAAGATCGTCTTCCATCGTCCGCGGGTCGTGATACCCGTGCGGCGTGCGCGCGAAGAACCGCGGCGGATCGTCGGGGAACACGGCGGCGAGGGCGGTGGTCAGGACATCGGCGAACTCGTTGTCCTCCAGCTTGTCCCACGCGCTGAAGACGAACGTGCCGCCGGGTCGGAGCACACGACGTGCTTCCGCGAACGCGCGGCGCCTGTCGGGGAAGAACATCACGCCGAACTGGCAGACGACGACGTCGAACGACGCGTCGGGGAACGGCGGCTTCATCGCATCCGCCTGACGCCACTCCACCGGTCGCGCTGTCCCCACCGACGCGGCGTGATCGAGCATGGGCTGGTTGAGATCGGTCGCCACGATCGCGACGTCCGCGGGCAAGACGGATGCGAGCGCCCGCGTCACGACACCGGTTCCCGACGCCAGCTCGAGTACCCGACGCGGCGCACGCGCCGCGACCCGACGCGCGAGGTCGTCCGCGTAGGGCTGGAACAGCAGGGGCACCAGGTGGGTGTCGTACAGCGTCGGGATCGAGCCGGCGAACAGCTTGTCGGTACTCATCGCAATGACTCTCCCGCGCCCTTCACCAGTCGTTCCAGCACCGGGCAGAGCGCTTCCGGCGATTGCACGTGTGCATTGTGCCCGACGCCGGGCAGTACGAGAGGATCGGGAACGAGCGCACGCAGCTCGCCGACCGTGCACATGGGGTCGCGTTCACCCACCGCGAGCACGACGTGCGCGCGCGACGCTGCCAGCAGCCCCGCCATGTCCGGTGCGCCGACGGCGAACGCGGCGGGATCGAAGGCCACCGTCCAGCCGTCGGCCGTCTCCCGCAGCGCCTCGTCACGCACCGCGTTCGCGGCCACGAGCCCGGTCAGCCCGGCAAGCTTGAGAGAGCGCTCGGCGGCGGCGAGCCGGTCCGGATAGACGGGATTCGGACGCGCGGCCAGGGCCGAGGCGCGGGCCAGCTCGTCGGCCGTCCACGTGACCTTGATGCCGACGCCGCACACGGCCGCGACGGGCACCCCGAACCACCCGCTCGCGAGCGCGAGCGCGACGGCGCCACCCAGCGAATGGCCCAGGACGGCGATCCGGTCCCCGGCGGGGACGACGCGCGCGACGGACGCAGCGAGATGGCCGATCGTGTAGCGCGGCAACGGAGCGGATCGCCCGTGCCCCGGGAGATCGGGAGCGATCCAGCGGCCGGGCCACCGGGCGCGCAAGACGTCCTGGAGCCCGCTCCACACGTCGGCGGTCGCGCCGAGGCCGTGCAGCAGCACGAGCAAGGGATCGCCGTCGCCACCGCGCGCGACGCGCACATCGTCGCTCATGCCTCCGACGCGGCCCTCCGCGACCAGCGGATCGGCAGCCGCTTGACGCCGCGCTGGAAGTTCGAGCGCAGGTACACGGGCTCGCCGTCGTACTGGAGACGCCCCATGCGTATCAGCACCTCGGCGAAGAGCGCCCGCATCTGGACGCGCGCGAGCTGCGCGCCCAGACAGAAGTGGGGCCCGTGCCCGAAGGCCAGGTGCGGATTGGGCTGCCGACGGATGTCGAGTCGATCCGCATCCGCGAAGACCGTCTCGTCCCGATTCGCCGACGTGAACGACACGACCACCTTGTCGCCCGCACGGACGTCGACGCCGCCGAGCCGGCAGTCCGCCACCGCCGTGCGCCGGAAGGTCATCACCGGCGTCCACCACCGCAGCAGCTCTTCCACCGCGCCGGGAAGCAGCGATGGGTCCGCTCGCAGCTCGTCCTGCACGGACGGGTGCTCGAGCAGGGCGATGCAGGCGCCGGGCAGGCCGTTGCGCAGTGTCTCGTTGCCCGCCACCGCGAAGAGCCAGAACATGTTCTCGAATTCCTCGACCGACACCTGCCCGCCGTCGTCGTCGACCTGGGCGAGGAGGATCGACATGAGGTCGTTGCCCGGACGGCGGCGCTTCTCGTGGGCGAGCAGGTGCGCATACGCGTACAGGTCGGGGATGCCGTCGCGGGTGCGGGGATCGGGCATCGAGCCGTCCGCCGCGGGCGACGGCCGGTGTCGCAGCGCCTCGCGCGCGATCGCGGTTCCGCCCGCGAGATCGAACTCCGCCGACGACGCGTAGTCGGGATCCTGGTAGCCGATCACCCGGTTCGACCAGTCGAACAGCAGCATCCGGTCCTCGCGCGGCATGCCGAGCACTTCGGCCAGCGTGAGCAGCGGCAGATCCGCCGCGACGTCCTTGGCGAAGTCGCAGCGCCCGCTCTCCGCGTCGTCCGCCACGCGGGTCACGATCGCGCGCGCGTGCTCCCGGATCCCCGCCTCGAGCTGCGCCACCGCGCGCGGGGTGAACGACTTCGTCAGGAGCCGTCGCAGCCGGACGTGCTCCGGCGGATCCATGTTGAGCATCATCCGCCGGACGTAGCGAAGGGCGTCCGGCGTGGCGGGGTCGCGGATCTGTGTGCCGCCGAGGGCGGACGAGAAGAGCTGCGGCTGCCGCATCACCGCCTCCACGTCGGCGTGGCGCAGCACGAGCCAGAATCCCGGGCCGCTCGGCCAGCCCAGCACCGGGCCCTCGTCGACCCGGACGATGGCACGCTCGCGGCGCAGGCGCGCGAGCGCCTCGAACGGAACGCCGGACGTGTACGTGGACGGATCGAACACCCGATCGGCGTCCGCGCGGAGCTCGGCCGCCAGCGTCGAGGTGTCGAGAGTCACCGGGATGACCGTCGCCGCGCCCACATCTCAGGCGTTCTCATACCACGTGTCGGTCCTCGCCAGCGTCACGGCGAGCAGCGCGGGCCGCGACGGCAGATCTGCTAGTCTCGTCCCTGTGCATCGTCGCGCCTTTCTCGGCACCGCATCGCTGCTCGGCATCGCGGGCCTCACGTCCGTGAAGGAGGCCCTGGCCACGTTCGAACGACGCGACACCAGGCTGCCCGTCCTGTTCGTCGGCCACGGCAGCCCGATGAACGCCGTGCAGGACAACGCCTTCAGCCGCACCTGGGCAGACGTCGGCGCGACGCTCGGACGTCCCGACGCGATCCTCTGCGTGTCGGCGCACTGGGAGACCGATGGCGTGAAGGTGACCGCCATGGACCGGCCCCCGACGATTCACGACTTCTACGGCTTCCCCGACGTGCTGACGAGCAAGCAGTACCCCGCGCCGGGATCGCCCGCGCTGGCTCGACAGACCCGGGAGCGGGTGACGAAGACCACGGTCGGCCTCGACCAGTCCTGGGGCCTCGACCACGGCACGTGGTCGGTGCTCGCACGGATGTTCCCCCGCGCCGACATCCCGGTCATCCAGCTGAGCCTCGACCGCACGCAGGGTGCCGCGTGGCACTACGAGCTCGCGAAGGAGCTGAAGCCGCTCCGCGAGCGCGGCGTGCTGGTGGTCGGCAGCGGCAACATCGTGCACAACCTCCGTCGACTGAGCCGCCAGCTTCCGGATTCCGGCTTCGACTGGGCCGTCGAGTTCGACACGCGGATGAAGGACTTCGTCGACAAGGGTGACCACCGCGCCGTCGTCGACTACCCCGCCCTCGGCACCGCCGCACGGCTCGCCGTACCGACCAACGAGCACTTCCTGCCCCTGCTCTACGCGCTGGCCCTGAAGGACGACGCCGACCGTGTGACCTACTTCAACGACCGTCTCACCATGGGCGGCATCTCGATGCGCTCACTCCTCATCGGCTGACCCCACCCCTCGGCAGTCACCCGAGCCCGAGGGGCGTCCCGGCTGTGCCGGGACGTCTCCGAGCGCGGGGGTTTGGGGGGCCGTCGAGGCCCAGCGCGGTCTCCCGAGGGGCGTCCCCGCTGTGCCGGGACGTCTCCGTGCGCCGGGGGGTTTGGGGGGGGCCGTCGAGGCCCCCCCACCAGTCAATCGACGAAGAAGAGCCGCGCCCCCGGGGTGGTGCTGGAGCGGTGCGCCTCCGCGTTGTCGGCCACCTGGTAGCTCATCCCGGGTTTCAGGACGAACGTCCGTCCGTCGGTGAGCTCCGTGTGCAGCTCGCCCTGCAGGCAGAGGAGGATGTGGCCTTTGCTGCACCAGTGGTCGGCGCGGTAGCCCGGCGAGTACTCGACCATGCGGACGCGGATGCCGCCGAAGTCGCGCGTCCGCCAGGTCGCGCTGCCCGTCTCGCCGGGATGGACGGTCGGCTCGATCGCCGCCCACTCCGTCGTCCCGAACGGAACGCTCGCTATCTGCACGGGACGACGATCGCGCGCGTGTCCGTCACGGACACTTCGGCGCCTCGCGGAGATTGGCCTCGACGCGATCGCCCGGCTTGAGATCCTGCAGCGTCTCCTTGGAGGCCTGGAACTCGTGCACGCTGCCGTCCGCCTCGCGCACCGTGAGCCGGTTCTGCGCGGCGTCGATCTTCACGACCTGACCGTCGACCTTCTGCTTCGTCATCACGCGTCCCTGCGCGTCGCACGGCGGCTTCGTCTGCGCCAGCGCGGGACCCGTCATCACCACCAGCGTCGCTCCCGATGCCACCAGCAGTCGTGTCCACGTGTGCATGGTGTCGCCCCCTATTTCTTCATGATGTCGTAGACGGCGCCCGCCGCCGCACCGACGCCGGTGCCGATGAGCGCGCCCTTGCCCGCGCCATAGCCGCTGCCCGCGCCCACTGCCGCGCCAGCTCCGGCGCCCACCGCCGCACCCGTCGCCGTGCCGCATGCTGTCACGGCGACCACGAGCATCGTCCATCCCAGGACTGCCGTCGCGACCCGTCCGATCATCGGAGTCCCTCCTGCATCAACCGCGTTCGACCGTTCACCGCAGGGAAATCCTCCGCTACACGTCCCAGCCCCCGTCGACGGTCACCGACTGACCGGTCATGTTCTTCGAGTCGTCCGACACCAGGAAGCAGACGGCGTTGGCGATGTCCTCCGCCGTCGTCACGCGACGCAGCGCCATCTCCTGGACGTACTCCTCGTGCACCTGGGCCGGCGTCCAGCCCCGTGCGCGCGCCTTCTGCTGCCGCAGCTTCTCCATCCGATCACCTTCGACGATGCCGGGATGGAGCGCGTTGACGTTGACGTTGTACGGGCCGACCTCGAGGGCGACCGTGCGCGTCAAGCCGCGGAGCGCCCACTTCGAGGACGAGTACGCCGCGCGGTTCTTGTAGCCGCGCAGTCCCGACGAGCCGCTGATGACCACGATCTTGCCGTAGCGCTGCTCGATCATCGTGGGCAGCACGTGCTTGATGGGCAGGAACGTGCCCTTGATGTTGACGGCCAGCACCTCGTCGAAGTCCCGCGTGTCGATCTTCCACACCGGCGTCTCGATCGGCCCCGTGATGCCCGCGCAGTTGACCAGGATGTCGACGCGCCCGCCGAAGGTCGCCCGCGTGGCGTCCACGAGACCCCGGACGGCGGCCTCGTCCGTCACGTCGGCGGGATGCACGAGCGCGCGACGGTTGAGCCCCTCGATCTCCTTTGCCACGGCCTGGAGCGGCGCCGGGTCGCGCGCGGTGAGCGCCACGTGGGCGCCCTCGCGGGCAAGGGCGAGAGAGATCTCGCGCCCCATGCCCTTCGCGGCGCCGGTGACGATCGCGATGCGGTGGTCGAGTCGTCCCATGCGCGGCTACTTCAGCCGGTAGAGCGCACGCGCGTTGTCGGCCAGGATCTTGCGCTTCTGTCCGTCGGTGAGGTCGGGACGGTCCTTCAGCTCCTTGAGCGACTTCGGATAGCTGTGGTCCCAGTGCGGGAAGTCGGACGCGTACACGACCTGGTTCTCGCCGATGTACTGGAGCGCCTGGGGCAGGAGCGGCTCGTCGGCCTCGCACGACACGTAGATGCGGCCGCTGCGGAGATACTCGGTGGGCGACTTCGTCAGCACCTTGGCCTCGACGTGGCCGCGCTTCTCGTACTCCTCGTCCATCCGCTGCAGGAAGTACGGCACCCAGCCGGAGCCCGCCTCGAGATACGCGATGGTGAGCTCGGGGAAGCGCTCGGGCACGCCCTCGAACATCATCGACGTGATCTGCCGCAGCTGCGCGAACGCGTGTGAGCACGTGTGGGCCTGGATGAACTTCGGGAACGGCTCGCCCGCGTGCAGCATGTCGGTGCCGCCGGCGTGGATCGTGATGGGCACGCGCAGGCGCTGCGCGGTCGCGTACACGGGATCGAAGCGCGCGTTCCCGAGCAGCCACCACGTGTCGGCGGACAGCATCGCCCCGACGAACCCGAACTCGCTCACGCAGCGCTCCAGCTCTTTCGCGGCTGCCTGGGGGTCCTGCAGCGGCAAGAGCGCCACGCCGGTGAGGCGCGGCGTCTGGCTCGTGACTTCCTTGTACAGCATGGTGTTGTACGCGCGGGCCAGCACGGCGGCCCACTCGGCGTCGCGCACGAAGCCGAGGGTGAGCCCGAGCGTCGGGAAGAGCACGGCCGCATTCATCCCTCCGCTGTCGAGGGCCTCCAGCCACGACGCGACGTCGCCGCCGAAGTCGCCGCGCGTGCCCAGCAGCCGTCGATCCCAGCCGTCCTGGGGGAAGAACGGGGTGCCGAGCGGGCGACGACGGTACGGCTCCTCGAGGTGCCGCGCGATCTGCTCCCAGGTCTCGGTGATGTGTCCGTCCGCGTCGATGACGTCGAAGTTCATGGCCTCACCTCACTGTGTCGACGTTCGTGCCCCGATCAGCGCCGCCGCCTTCGCCAGGGCGTCCGTGGGCAGCGTGTGCCGCCGAGGATAGCCCGTCAGCGGTCGCGTTGCATCGATGCCGACCTTCGCGGTCGTGCCGGCCCGCGTGGACGGATCGAGGATCGCGCCCATGGCGTTGGGGATGACGAACAGGTCGCGGTCCGCCTGCATGCGCGTGGCGACCGCCCACAGGACTTCCTCCTCGTTGCTGACGTCCACGTCGTCGTCCACGACGATGACCAGCTTGAGGGCGAGGTCGTCGCCGAACGCCGCCATCGCGGCGTTCTTGGCCTGCCCCTCGGCCGTCGGCTTCATCGCGATGTAGCAGTGCAGCCGGCACGTCCCGGACTTCGGATACGAGACGGCCTTCACGGTGGGGAAGTGCGCGCGCAGCACGCGCAGGAGGCGCGCCTCCTGCGGCACCCCGAGCAGCATGGTGTGCTCGTCGGAGATACCGCCCACGATGTCCTGGTAGAGCGCGTCGCGGCGATGCGTGATCGCGCTCACCTCGATGACGTGCTCGGTGGAGCGCTCGGACGCGTAACCGGTGAACTCCGCGAACGGCCCCTCGGGCTCGCGCACGCCGGGCACGATGCGGCCCTCGAGCACGATCTCCGCCTCGGCGGGGGCCTCCACCGGCACGGTGACGCCGGGGACGATCTCGAGCGGGTCGCCGAAGAACCCGCCCGCCACCTCGTACTCGTCGACGTCGATGGGCACCTTCGAGAGCCCGGCGCCGAAGTGGAAGAGCGGATGCGCGCCGAGCACGACGGCCACGGGCACAGCGTCGCCGCGCTCCTCGGCGCGCCGCTGGTAATCCCAGAGGTGACGACGGCTGTGCAGGCTGGTGCCGAGCCGGTTGCGTCCGCGGAGCTGCATCCGGTGAAAGCTCGCGTTGCGGACGCCGGTGTCGGGGTCCTTCGCGACGACGATCCCGTTCGTGATGTACGGCCCCGCGTCCTCGCTGAAGTGCATGACGATCGGGAGCGCGCCGAGGTCGACGTCGGCGCCGGTGCGGACGACGTCGCGGATGGGACCCGTCTCGCGCACGATCGGCGCCACGCGACGCTCGTTGCGGGCCACCCACTCCGCGTGCAGCGACTCCATGGGCACGCCGAGGGCGCGCGCGTAGCGTCGGCGGTCGGCGAAGACGTTGGTCACGAGGGGAAACTTCGAGCCGCGCACCCGCTCGAACCAGAGCACGGGCGCCTGCTTGCGCTTCTCCAGCTCCAGGACCAGCGCGGCGATCTCGAAGCTGGGGTCGACCTCCTCGCGAATGCGCCAGATCTCCTCGGGCGCCTTGGCCTCCAGCTCTCCCAGGAACGTGCGCAGGTTGCTCACGGCTTGTATTCCTTGGCCTGACGCACCACGGCCGCGTGATCGAAGGCGTTGATCTTGTCGATGAGCGCGGGCGTGTAGACGTCGACCGGCGGCACCGTGCCCTGCAGGAGCTTCTGCTCCTTGAAGATCGTCTGCAGGCGCTGCCACTGCGCGGTCGTGGCGGCGCCGTAGCGCTTGTCCTCGCGGTTGTCGACGCGCTGGAGGGCGAAGCGCGCGTCGAAGACGTGCAGCGCGTCCTTCAGGAGCTTCGCCTCGTCCCCGCCCTGCGGCCTCGACGCCGGGAAGAGCCTCCAGTGAATGCGCACGGCCGCCTCCGGATTCGTCAGGCCGAACAGCGTGGCCTTGGCCACGCCGCGGGCGAAGCCCACGAGGACGTCCGGACTCTCGGCGAGGAAGTCGTCGCGGGTGGCGAGCGTCTGGCCCAGCATCTCGAACACGATCGGCATGTCGAGACGCCGGAAGACGAGGCCGCGGTTTTCGAGGCTGGCCTGCAGCGTGTCCCACAGCGAGAGGACGTCCACGTCCTTTTTCTGCAGTGCGACGGCGGCGGGCGCACCGACACCCGTGGCGAGGAACTTGACGTCCTTCTCCGGATCGAGGCCGGCTGACGCGACGACGGCCTTGGCGAACGGCACCGAGCCCGACGCCAGCGACGGCACGCCGATGGTCTTGCCCTTGAGCTCGGCCACGCTGCGGATCGGGCTGTCCGTGGGCGCGACGATGCGGTAGATGATCTCGCGCGCCTGCACGTAGAAGCCCTTGATCTTGACGCCCTTCTCACGGCCGATGACGACTTCCTCGGGGCCGAGCGACACGATCTGCAGATTGCCCGCGCCGAGCTGCTGGAGGCCGGCGACCGAGCCCTCGACGGTCGTGAACTGGACGTCGAGGCCCTCGTCCTTCCAGTAGCCGAGCGCCTGTGGAATCGACGAGTGGGCCGAGTGGCCGACCGAGACGTCCTTCGTCGTGATCGCGAACACGACCTTCTTGAGCGGCTTGTCCTGCGCGGCCACGGTCGCGGCGCCGAGCATGACGGCAAGACCGATGACGAGTGCACGCTTCATCTGACGACCTCCCGCGGCTGAGTGCTGGGGTCCGGCGACGTGGCGCGCTCCACGAGCACCCAGGCGCCGCGACCGCCGTGTCTGTTCATCGCGATCACGCGTTCACGATCTCGTCGGGCTCGGACCAGAAGATGATGCGGCGCTGGATCGTCTGCATGGTCAGGTGGAGCACCACGCCCATGATCGAGAGCAGCACCAGCACCGCGAACACGCCCGCGATGTCGAGCGAGACGTTGAACTGCATGATCAGGTTTCCGAGGCCGCGCTGGGCGCCGACGAATTCGCCCACGATCGCGCCGAGGACGCTGAACACGATGGCGATGTCGAGGCCGGCGAAGACGAAGGGCAGCGCGTTGGGGAGCTTCACGAGACGGAAGGTCTGCCAGCGCGTGGCGTTGAGCGACCGCATGAGGTCCAGCTTGCCGGCGTCGATGGTCTTCAGGCCGACGATGACGTTCACCAGGACCGGGAAGAACGCGACGGTCGCGGCGATCACGACCTTGGAGGAGAGGCCGAAGCCGAACCACACCACGAAGAGCGGGGCCACCGCGATCTTCGGGAGCGTCTGGAGCGCGACGAGGTACGGGTACAGCGTGCGCTCGACGATGCGGAACTGGGCGATGACGGCGCCGAGCGCGATGCCCATGGCGGCAGCGATGAGGAAGCCGAGGAGCGCTTCGCCGAGGGTCACCCAGAAGTGCTCGAGGTAGAGATGGCTGGCCAGGCCGCCGCGCAGCGACGCGACGACGGCGCTGGGCGCGGGCGCGATGAACGACGGCACGGCGAAGACGTCGACGATGGCCTCCCACAGCACGACGGCGATGACGAACACGAGCGGGATCAGCACGAGGTGCGGGCGCTCACGGACGTCGGCCCACCACGCGGCGATCATCCGAGCCAGCCCCGGGCGTCGAAGAGGTGGCGGATCTTGCGCGTGTAGAGCCCGAAGTCGTCGGACGCCATCATGTCGAGGTCGCGCGGACGGGGCAGGTCGACGTGCACGATCTCCTGCACGCGCCCGGGCCGGGCGGACATCACCACCACGCGATCGGCGAGGAAGACCGCCTCGGGGATCGAGTGGGTGATGAAGACGATGGTCTTGCCCGACTCGCGCCAGATGCGCAGCAGCTCGACGTTCATGAACTCACGGGTCATGGCATCGAGGGCGCCGAACGGCTCGTCCATGAGCAGGAGCGACGGCTCGTGCACGAGCGCGCGCGCGATGGCCACGCGCTGCCGCATCCCGCCCGACAGCTCGTGCGGATACTTGTCCTCGAACCCGTCGAGCCCGACCAGGCCGAGCAGCGTGCGCGCTCGCGCCGCCGACGCACCGCGATCGAGGCCGAGCACCTGCACGGGCAGCATCACGTTGTCGAACACGCTGCGCCACGGCAAGAGCGTCGGATCCTGGAACACGATGCCGACGTCGCGGCTCGGTCCCTCGACGGCGCGTCCTCGGAGCGCCACCGTTCCAGCCGTCGGCGCGAGGAGACCGGCGAGGATCCGCATCAGCGTGGTCTTGCCGCAGCCCGACTGCCCCACGATCGTCACGAACTCACCCGCCGCGATCTCGAGCGAGATCCCCGCCAGCGCCTGCACCGTGCTCCGGCCGCGCGTCGCGTACGTCTTCTCGAGCTGGGAGACGGCGATCAGCGGATCGGCCACGGCGTCCGATTAGACCATCCGAGCACGCGGCGGCAAAACGCCCGCCCGGCACGTCGTCACGTCGTGATGCCGGGCAGGTCCAGCCCGTGTCGTCGCGCAGCGGCGACCGCCTCCGGGTAGCCGGCATCCGCGTGCCGCATGATCCCCGTGCCGGGATCGGTCTCCAGCACGCGCGCCAGACGTCGTGCCGCATCGGGCGTGCCGTCCGCCACGACCACCATGCCGGCGTGGATCGAGTAGCCGATGCCCACGCCGCCGCCGTGATGGACGCTGACCCACGTCGCGCCCGCGGCGGTGTTCAGGAGGGCGTTCAGGATCGGCCAGTCGGCGATGGCGTCGGAGCCGTCGCGCATGGATTCCGTCTCGCGATTGGGCGACGCCACGGACCCCGCGTCGAGATGGTCGCGACCGATCACGATGGGCGCCTTCACGCGTCCGGACGCCACGAGGTCGTTGAAGATGTGTCCTGCCTTCGCGCGGTCGCCATGGCCGAGCCAGCAGATGCGCGACGGCAGCCCCTGGAACGGCACGCGCGCCTGCGCGAGCCGCAGCCACTGCACGAGGTGCTCGTTCCCGGGAAACGCGTCGATGAGGGCCTGATCGGTGGCCTGGATGTCGGCAGGATCACCCGAGAGGGCGACCCAGCGAAACGGTCCCTGCCCCTCGCAGAAGAGCGGACGGATGAACGCGGGCACGAAGCCGGGATAGCTGAAGTCGCCAACGCCGGCCTGCTCGGCCTCGCGACGGAAATTGTTGCCGTAGTCGAAGAGGATCGCGCCCGACCGCTGGAACTCGAGCATGGCGCGCATCTGCGTCGCGATCGACTCGTGCGCTCGCGCCATGTACGTCTCCGGATCGCGCGCGCGCAGCTCCGCCGCTGCGCCCGGCGTGAGTCCGGCCGGCACGTACCCGGTGAGCACGTCGTGCGCGGCCGTCTGATCCGTGACGACGTCGAAGCGCACACCGCGTCGCGCGAGCTCGGGATGGATCTCCGCGGCGTTGCCGTGCAGCCCGATCGAGAGCGGCGCGTGCTGCGCCCGCGCGTCCTCGGCCCACCGGAGCGCCTCGTCGAGCGAGGTCGTGGCGCGATCGACGTACTGCAAGCGCAGCCGACGCTCCAGGCGCTCGCGATCCACCTCGACGATCAGGGCGACGCCGCCGTTCATGGTGACCGCGAGTGGCTGCGCCCCGCCCATGCCGCCGAGCCCGGCCGACAGCACGAGTCGACCGCCCAGCGAGCCGCCGAAGTGCTTCCTCGCGCACGCGGCGAACGTCTCGTACGTCCCCTGCAGGATCCCCTGCGTGCCGATGTAGATCCACGAGCCCGCGGTCATCTGGCCGTACATGGTCAGCCCCATGGCCTCGTAGCGACGGAAGTGTTCCCAGTCGCCCCACGCCGGCACCAGCATGGCGTTGACGATCAGCACGCGCGGCGCATCGGCGTGCGTGCGGAACACGCCCACCGGCTTGCCCGACTGGACGAGGAGCGTCTCCTCGTTGCCCAGACGGCGGAGCGTCGCGACGATCCGGTGATAGTCGTCCCAGCTGCGCGCCGCCTTGCCCGAGCCGCCGTAGACGACGAGGTCCTGCCAGCGCTCCGCCACGTCGGGATCGAGGTTGTTCATGAGCATGCGCATGGCCGCCTCCTGCGGCCAGGCGCGGCACGAGAGCGTCGTCCCGCGCGGCGCCCGCACGGGCTCGCGCGGCGGCGGCGACGTCGGCGTCAAAACGATCGGCCCCAGTCCTCGCGAAAGCACGTCTCGCGGATCGGCTTGCGCACGTTCGGCCCGAACGTGCCCTCGGGATAGCCGAGCGGGATGCAGAAGTGGAAGGCGGCGTCCGCGGGAATCTTGAACATCGCGCGGAACCGGTCCATCACCTTGGCGTGCAGCGTGGTCGGCACCGAACCGATGCCGAGGGCGCGTGCGGCCAGCATCAGGTTCTGCGCGGCGGGGATGATGGAGTTCGCGGGCCCCTGGTTCACGGCCAGGGCGAACACGACGCAGGGCACGTCCTTCATGTGGTCGGCCAGGCGCATGGCGGCCTGGTAGTTCTTGTCGTCGCGCGGGATGTCCTCGGGCTTCGTCCAGCCGTGGTCGTCCAGGCGCTTGGCCCACCAGGCCTCACGGTAGATGGCGCCGAACTCCTTGATGCGCGCGCGATCGGTCACGACCAGGAATCGACCGACCTGCCGGTTGCCGCCGTTCGGGGCGCGCACGGCGGCTTCGAGGATCAGGCGGAGATGCTCCTCCGGGATGGCGTCCGGCTTGAAGCGACGGATGGCGCGCTGGCTGAACATCGCCTCGCCAACGGGCATGGAGAGCTGACGGTGATCGATCTGCGAGCTCATGAACGTCTCCTCGGAGTCAGGGGTGAGCGCGACGTGGCGTTCTGGTGACCGCGGTGATGGCCGCCGCGACTTCCTTGAGACCGGCGCGCAACGGCGATCCCTTCCGCCACGCCAGCACGAGCGTGCGCGAGGGCGCGGGCGCGACGAAGGGACGGAGGGCGAGATCGCCGCGCCGATTCTCGACCGAGAGCGACAGCGCGGGCAAGAGCGTGATCCCCGCCCCGCCCGCGGCCATCTGCGCGAGCGTGGCCAGGCTGGTGGCGGTGTAGTCGGCCTCGTGCGCACGCGCCCTGGTGCAGAGGGCGAGCGCCTGTTCGCGGAAGCAGTGCCCGTCGCCCAGGAGCAGCACGGACTCGCCGTCGAGCTCGTCGAGTCGCACCGGGCGCCTCCCCTGCAGGAGTCGATGGTCGCGACGGCCGGCGAGCACGAAGCGATCGACGCCCACCGTCTCCGTCTCGAAGTCGGCGATGTGCGCGCCCTGCGCGAGCAGGGCGGCGTCGAGCCGACCGTCGGCCAGATCGCGGAGCAGATCGGCGGTCTTCTCCTCGGCCCACACCACCGTGAGTCGCGGCGCACGCGCCCGGATCACCGGCGCGACGTCGGGCAAGAGGTACGGCGACACCGTGGGGATGATGCCGATCCTGAGCGTGCCGGCGAGCGGATCGAGAAAGCGCTGGGCCGACGTCGACAGGCCCTCGGCTTCCAGGAGCACGCGCCGCGCGCGCGCGAGAAGGTCCGTGCCGGCGGCCGTGAGCAGGACCCGCCGTCCGCCCCGCTCGAAGAGCTTCACGCCCAGCACGCTCTCGAGCTGCGCGAGCTGCGCGCTGAGCGACGGCTGCGAGACGTGGCAGCGCTCGGCGGCGCGGCGGAATCCGCCCGTGTCGGCCACCGCGACGGCGTACTGGAGCTGGCGCAGCGAGAAGGGCAAGGCCTCCATGCGATAGCGCCACGCTATCACGTCGATGCAAACGTTGTCTTGGACGCTATGGCCGGCCGCTCGCTACCGTGAGCACGAACGTCGCCGCTCGGACGGACGCAGAGTTGGGCGCGACACGGAGGACGCGATGGGCGAGCGACCGAGAGTGACCACGGAGGCGAGGACCCGCGCGGCGACGACCCGGCCCCTCGACGAGCAGGCGCACGAGCTGCTGCACGCGGCCTTCCAGCACGCCTCCACCGGCGACGCGGCCGCGCTGGCCGGGCTCGTCGATCGCGGCGTCCCCGTCGACATCCGCAACCACAACGGCGACAGCCTCCTGATGCTGGCGAGCCATCACGGTCACCTGCACGCCACCCGCGTGTTGCTCGCCCGCGGCGCCGACGCCGCGCAGGCCAACGATCGCGGGCAGACACCGCTGGCGAGCGTCGCGTTCACGGGCGACGTGGAGATGGCGCGCCTGCTCCTCGATCACGGCGCGGCCGTCGACGGCACCGGCCTCGACGCCAGGACGCCGCTGATGCTCGCCGCGATGCTCGATCGCGCCGACGTGGTGACGTTGCTGCTCGAGCGCGGCGCCTCGCCGACGCGACGCGATGCGAGCGGCGTCTCGGCCCTCGATCTCGCGCAGCGCATGGGCGCGACGGCCGCCCTCGCGCGGATGGAGGCACACGCGCGCACCAAGGGCTGACAGCCGCGTCGCTTGTCAGCTCGCGCGCGCGCGGCCCGCGTCGCGCGGGCGTGTATCATGGCCGCCGATCATGAGACACGAGCGCGGCGAGGCATGAGCGCGTCCGGAATCGGCGCCTCGATCAAGCGCCGCGAGGACGCGCGGCTGCTGACGGGACGCGGACGCTTCGCCGAGGACGTCAGCATCGCGGGACAGGCGTGCGTGGCCTTCGTGCGCTCGCCCCACGCCCACGCCGATGTGGTGAGGATCGACGCCACGGCGGCTTCACGCCGGGCCGGCGTCGTCGCCGTCTTCACCGGCCGCGATCTCGTCGCCGACGGCGTGGGGGTGATTCCGACCCTCATCGCCGAGCGGGGCGGGGGCATTCGCAATCGCGACGGCTCGGCGTTCGCGGAGCCGTCCTATCATCCGCTCGCGCCCGACCGCGTGCGTCACGCCGGTGAACCGCTCGCGTTCGTCGTGGGCGAGACGGCGGCCGCCGCGCGGGACGCCGCGGACGCCGTCGTCGTCGAGTAC
>JBKPPN010000057.1:0-7947 GCA_046733575.1 Candidatus Methylomirabilota bacterium
CCCCTGGCCTGAGCGTGACGACCGGAGAGCGCGTCACGCTCGTCGAGCAGTACGCCGACGGCCCGCGCCGGCTGAGCGCGGCGTGGGACGCGGTGCCGGCGGCGGCGCGACAGTGGCGACCGAAACCCGGGGAATGGTCGGCGCACGAGGTGGTCGTGCACTGCGCCGACTCCGAGACGCAGGCCGCGGCCCGCATCCGTCTCCTCGTGATGGATCCGGATCTACGCGCAGCACCTGGAGGATCACGCGCGTCAGATCGAGGCGAACGTCGCGGCCTGGCGCGCGACAGGCGGCGCATAGGCGAGTGCCGCGGCGGCCGTCAGCGCAGCGGGCTCTGCCAGAGCGCGTGACCGACGAAGAACGGACCGAGCGTCTCGAGGTACTGTGACGTCTGGGTCGTCTTGCGCATGGCCTGCACGAGGTGCGACAGCGGGTGCAGGTCCTTCCCCACCAGTCCGATGACGAAGTCGTTGTCGTTGGTGTCGAGGCCATGGCAGGCGAGCCGGATGTCGTGCGCGAGGTCCGCGTCGCCGTAGGCCCGTCCGAGCACGCTGTGCTCGCGGATGACTGTCCCCTGCTCCTGCGGACTCAGGCGGGCGAACGCGCCCGAGCGACGCAGCGGATACCAGATCGCCCACGGCCACGCCGGGGCCAGCGCCGTGCGACGCGGCCGCTGGAGCAGCCAGTCCTCGAGGTCGGTCTCGAACCCCGAGGCGTAGGTGCGACCGAACATGGCGAGGTCGGGACGGTGTTGCAGGGCCACGAACGGCTCGCTGTTGAGCAGGTCGCGGAAGCCATTCACGAAGAACGCGGGGTCCTCGTGCAGGCCGAGCACGGCAACGCCCCGCGGGTCGCTCGCGTCACGATAGAGCACGGCCTCGTGCCCGGCCGCCTCGAGTGCGCGGACGAGCGGCTTGACGTCGGCGCAGAGCGTGAAGACCTGGAGCTGCACGAAGAGCCGGCGCGCGGAGACTTTCCCGCCCGCGCCGTGCTCGCTGACGTCCACCGCTGAGTGCTCGCCGTGGCCCCGTGCTTCAGGCATTCCCTAGCCTCCGCGCGTGTGCATCTCCAGGTGCGGATCGCGGCGCAGACCGCCGATCTGCATGAACGGGCCGCGGTCGCGTTCGGCCAGCCGGTCCTCGGCGCCGCGATCCCGGCGCGTCGTCCAGCCGCGCACGATGAGTGACGCCAGCTCGTCCCGCGACGCTCCCGCGCGCAGCGGCCCGCGCAGGTCCGTGCCGCGCACCGCGTAGAGACAGCGGTACCACTGACCGTCCGCGGTGAGGCGGCTGCGATCGCAGGACTGGCAGAACGGCGCGGTCGTCGAGGCGATGATGCCGAAGACGGTGCCGTCGGGCAGCCGGAAGCGCTCCGCGGGCGCCGTGCTCTCCGGCTCGACGATCGCCTCCACCGAGCCGTAGTGACGTCGCACGAGGTCCAGCATGGCGGCGCGCGACATGACCTGATCCATCGACCAGCGGGTGGCCCCGCCCACGTCCATGTACTCGATGAACCGCACCTCCGCGCCTGCGGCGCGCGCGAACTCGATGAGGTCGACCACCTCGTCGTCGTTCACCCCGCGCATCACCACGGTGTCGATCTTCGTGTCCGTGAAGCCCGCCTCTCGCAGCGACGCGATGCCCTGCAAGACCTGGGCGTGGATCTCGGGCGACCGTCGGGTGAGCCCGGGGAACCGCTCCGGTCGCAGCGTGTCCAGACTCACGGTGACGCGGTGGAGGCCGGCCTCGCGCAGCGCGCATGACTCACCGGCAAGGAGCACGCCGTTCGTCGTCATGGCCAGGTCACGCAGTCCGGGCTTCGCGACGAGCATGCGCACGAGCGACGGCAGATCCCGACGCAGCAGCGGCTCGCCGCCCGTCAGACGGATCTTGTCCACGCCCAGATCCATGAAGACGTCGACGAGCCGGTCGATCTCCTCGAACGTCAGCACCTCGTCGCGCGGCAGCCACACGTACTCCTCTTCGGGCATGCAGTACGAGCAGCGCAGATTGCAGCGGTCGGTGACGGAGAGGCGGAGGTTGCGGAGCGGACGCCCGTAGACGTCGCGCACGCGCTCGGCGTCGGCACGCGCGCTCACGTCGTCGCTCCCGCGGAGACGACGTCGGCATGCGCACGCTCCCACTCGCGGATCAGGCCGGCCTTCTTGACACCGACGTCGAAGTGGTCCCACGGCAGGCGCTCGTCGGTGGCGCGCTTGCGCGTGGTGTAGAGGGCGGGATCACCGTTCCACTCGCGCAGGGCTCGCCGCCAGTCCCCGTCGGCGGACGCGGCCAGCTCCAGGAACTCGGCCACGCGCCGGTCGCCCCGCGCCAGCATCGCCTGAAGGGCGGCTTCGCGCGGGTTCTCGTGGAGCACGCGGACGGTCGAGAACCGGCGCACGCCACGCTTGATGATCTCCAGCTTCTGCTGCAGGGCCTCGGGCCCGTCGAAGGACGCCCACTGGAACGGCGTCCACGGCTTGGGCACGAACGACGAGATCGAGAGCGTGAGGCGTCCAAACGGCTTCCCGGCAGAATCGAGGACCCGGAGCCGATCGAGCATGCGCCGCGCGAGGTCGACGATGGCCTCGACGTCCTCGATGGTCTCGGTCGGCTGGCCGATCATGAAGTACGTCTTGAGGTTCGGAATGCCGTGGCGACGGACGAGGCCGCACGCGGTCAGGATCTGCTCGTCCGAGATCGCCTTGCGGATGACGCCGCGGAGTCGCTCCGTCCCCGCCTCCGGGGCGATCGTCAGCGTGCGGTGACCACCGCGCGCGAGCGCGGCGACGAGATCGTCGGTGAGACTGTCGGCGCGCAGCGAGGAGATCGAGAGCTCGACACCCGCGGCGTCGATCGCGGTCAGCAGCTGGCCGATCCACGGATAGTCGGAGACACAGGCGCCGACCAGGCCCACGCGCTTGCCCTCCTGCGCGATCTTCTTGACGCTCGCCGACAGCGCGGCGACGGAGCGGTGACGCACGGGCCGGTAGACCTGGCCCTCGAGACAGAACCGACAGCCTCGGCCGCAGCCCTTGCCGACTTCCAGCAAGGCCATGTGACCGTACTCCGCGTTGGGCGTGCGCACGGGCGCGATCGTCTCGAAGGCGTCGACCGCTTTCAATCGACGCTTCGTGACCACCACGGGCACGCCCTCCCGCGGCGTGACGTCCGCCACGGTGCCGTCGGCGTGATACGTCACGCTGTACCGCTCGGGGACGTAAATGCCGGTGAGCCCGCTGATGGCGTCGAGGAACCGCTCCCGCTCACCCGCGTGGAGCCTCCACGCCGCGAGGATCTCGCGGACGAGCTCCTCGCCCTCGCCCACCGCGACGAAGTCCATGAAGGGCGCCACGGGCTCGGGATTCGAGAACGCGCACACGCCGCCCATCATGACGAGCGGGTCGTGCGGACGTCGCGCCTCGGGACGACGCGGGATGCCGGCGAGATCGAGCAGGCGGAGGACGTTGATGAAGTCGCCCTCGTACGTCACGGAGAAGCCGACGAGGTGGAAGTCGGACAGCGGGGCCTGCGACTCGAGCGAGAACGGCTTCGTGCCGGTCCGTCGATGCTCCTCGAGGTCGACGGGATCCGGGAGGAAGACGCGCTCGCACACCACGTCGGGCATCTGGTTCAGATGCCAGTAGATCGTCTGGAAGCCGAGGTTCGACATCCCGACGGCGTACGTGTTCGGATAGACGAGCGCGATCGCGGTCTTGCCGCCCCAGTCCTTGCGGATGGCCCCCTGCTCCTCGGCGAGGAGCGACTGCGCCTTTCGCTTGAGCGAATAGGACATCGTGTCAGTCTACCATGCGCGTTCGAGGCGTCTCGTCAGCCCTTCACCACGCCGAGGGGCCGGAGTCGTGCCACGCGCGTGGAGATGCCGGCGTTGTGGACGACGTCGACGACGTCTCTCACGTCCTTGTAGGCCTCGGGCATCTCCTCGGCGAGCGCCTCGCGCCCGCGCGCCCGCGCGATGACGCCGTGGGCGCGCAGCTCGTCGGCGATCGAGCGCCCGCGCGCGGCCTTGACCGCGGCGGTACGACTCATGACGCGGCCCGCGCCGTGACACGTGCTGCCGAACGTCTCGTGCATGGCCGTCGGCGTTCCCGCCAGCACGTAGGAGTACCGGCCCATGTCGCCGGGGACGATGACGGGCTGGCCCGGAAACGCGCGGGTGGCGCCCTTCCGGTGGACGAGCACGCGGCGGCGCCGTCCGTCCACGTCGTGCGTCTCCTCCTTGGCGACGTTGTGCGCGACGTCGTACACGACCCGCACCCCGAGCGCGTCGCGCGAGGCGTCGAGCACGCGCTCCAGCGCTTCGCGGGCCCAGTGCGTCAGCACCTGACGGTTCGCGAACGCAAAGTTCGCGGCCGCGCGCATCGCGCCGAGATAGGCCCGCGCTTCCGGCGAATCGACCGGTGCGCACGCGAGTTGCCGATCCGGGACGCTGATCCCGTACCGCTCGAGAGCCGCCTCGGTCGACTTCAAGAAGTCGGTGCACACCTGATGGCCGAGGCCGCGCGATCCCGTGTGGATCATCACCGTGAGCTGTCCGGCGCGGAGACCGAAGCGCTCCGCCGCCTCCACGTCGTGCACCTCGTCGACGACCTGCACCTCGAGGAAGTGATTGCCCGAGCCGAGCGTTCCGAGCTGACGCCGGCCGCGCTCGGCGGCCTGGGTCGAGACGCTGTCGGGCACGGCGCCCGCGAGCGCCCCTTCCGACTCGATGTGCTCGACGTCGTCGGGCGTCCCGAGTCCCCGCCCGACCGCCCAGCCGGCTCCCTGCCGCATCGCGGCGTTCAGCTCGCGGCGCTCGACATCGAGCGGACTCTTCGACGCGACGCCGGCGGGAATCGCCCGGTACAGCGCGTCGACGAGGTCCGCCATCTTCGGCGCGACCTCGCGTGCGTCGAGCGCGGTGCCGAGGAGTCGAACGCCGCAGTTGATGTCGAAGCCGATCGCGCCCGGTGACACGACGCCGTGCTCGGCATCCGTCGCCACGACACCGCCCACGGGCAGCCCGTAGCCCTGGTGGATATCGGGCATCGCCAGCGCGGCGCGCACGATCCCCGGCAGTGTCGCGCCGTTGGCGATCTGCTGGAGCGAGGCGTCGCTCCGGATCTGCGACATCAGCGCGTCGTCGGCGACCACCAGCGCGGGCACACGCATGCCCGGCACCGCGTCCTCGGGAATGCGCCAGAGATACGGTCCGACCCGATCCACCCGCATACGAGGATTGTAGCGGCTGCAACGTGTGCGCCGCCGGCGCGGGTCCGCGTGTCCGGAGAGTGCTTACGCGGCCGAGGGACGGTCGCGGTGCTGGCGTGAGACGACCGTCACGCCGATCAGCGCGACCACGATGCCCACCGCACTCGCGAGCTGCGGGACTCGCAGACTGCCCAGCCAGAAGCTATCGAGACGCAGCGATTCGATGAGCAGGCGACCGACCGAGTAGAGGCCGACGTACCAGAAGAAGAGTGCGCCAGGCCGCTCGCGCCACATCGGTCGCAGCCACAGCACGAGGGCGAGGAAGACCCCGAGGTCCCACAGCGACTCGTAGAGAAACGTGGGATGGAAGTACTCGAACTGCGCGAACCCCGGCGGACGGTGCGGCGGCGAGATGTAGAGCTTCCAGGGCAGATCCGTCGGGCGCCCGAATGCCTCCTCGTTGAAGAAGTTTCCCCAGCGCCCGATGGCCTGCCCGATGGCGACGCTTGGAGCCGCCACATCGAGGGACCGCAGCACGGGGAGCTTCCAGCGGTACGCGAGCCACACGCCGACGAGCGGGCCCACGATGAGCCCGCCATGGATGGCCAGCCCACCTTCCCACACCGCGATGATCTTGGCGGGATAGCGCCCGTAGTAGTCCCAGTTGAACACCACCTCGTACAGCCGTGCACCGACGAGGCCGGCGAGAATCGCCCACTGCCCCGCGCTGATGATGTCGTCGGCGGGCAGTCCTTCACGCCGTGCCTCGCGATGAGCCAGCCAGAGCCCCACCACGATCGACGTGGCCATGAGGATTCCGTACCACCGAACCACGAGGGGACCGATCTCGAACGCGATCGCACCGGGTGAACTCATGACCGAGCCTGAGCCTACCACGGGGCCCATCGTCGGCAGCGCAGCGACGGTGCTGATCGCCGTCGCGCCGCCGGTCACCGTCCGCTCGCGTCATCGTCACGCGCCGGACTGAGGCACAATCGCACTCCGCGCTCATGTCCGGCGCCGGGTTGGCCGAACCGGAACACGCAGCGGACTTGCGAGCCTCGCCGGTTCGCCAGCGATAAAACGAGAACGCGCCGACGAGATCACCACGGTATCAGCCGCACACTGACCCGCTTGGATACTCGCGCGAACACGGGTCCCGTGACGCTGCCGTCACACGCGTGGTGGGTCAGTCATACGGTCCCAGTTGCGGTGCTTGCCCATCGCCTCGATAAACGCCGCGACGTTGCGGACGAGCGCCCAGTCCGAACCATCATTGGTGGGCACGCCGGCGTCCGCCACGACGCGCTCACCGGCTCCCAATATCAGGATGGCCTTGCCGTGGCGAAAATGGTCCTTGAGAAATTCGCGCACGTGGCCGAGGGACGTCAACTGGTCCGCCGCGCTGTCTCCGTCGGGCACGACGACGGCGTCGAACAGCACGGATGGCATGGTCTCGAAGGTCGCGTCGGCCTCGACGGTCTCGCCGTCGGCCGCATCGACGCTCCCGAGACGTGCGGCCAGCAGCCGCACCACCGCGCCCGCCTTCGCCAGAGCGGTTTGGGTGCGTGTCACAGACCCTGCGTCAACCCCAGGCGCAGTGAGGATCGCGACCTTGCGACCGCGAATGCTTCCGTCGCCTGGACGATGGGTCAGCGACAACGCCGGCGAAGTCATGACTTCCGCGCGAGGTGGTTTCATCACGGGCGGCATCGCGCGCGGCAAGGTAATACCCAGGCCATCGGCAACCGCCTGTGCGAGTTCGTCCGAGACATTGCGGAGCATGGAGACCGTGCGCTCCCGAATCGCCGGCACCTGTACTTTGGTGAGCTCGAATCGGAAGCCGCGGACGATATGAGCCTTCTCCCAGGACGACTGACTGTTCCAGAACAGCGCGGCTTGCCAATAATGCTCGGCGAACTTCTCGGGCTTCCCGCGAACCTTGTCGTCCGCGATCCTCTCCGGAAAGCTCGTGAACCCCCGCATGCCCGCCTGGAACGGGCAGCCACCGCCAAGAGAGTTGGGCTCGTAGGATACGCGACCTCGATGAATGGCCTGCCGGTGGAAGCCGTCGCGTGTGTTGTTGTGGGACTGTGCGATCGGTGCGTTGATCGGGATCTCGTGAAAGTTGGGGCCACCGAGCCGCAGCAGCTGCGTGTCGAAATAGGAATGGATGCGGCCCGCGAGGAGCGGATCGTTCGAGAAGTCGATACCAGGCACCAGGTTCTGGACGCCGAAGGCCACCTGCTCCGTCTCGGCGAAGAAGTTGTCGGGATTCCGGTTGAGGACCATTCGTCCTACCGGTGTGACGGGGACGAGCTCCTCCGGTACGATCTTCGTCGCATCGAGCACGTCGAAGGTAAACCGGTTCGCCTGCTCCTCTGTGAAGATCTGGAACCCGAGTTCGTACTCGGGGAAGATGCCAGACTCGATCGATTCCCAGAGGTCGCGGCGGGTGTAATCGGGATCGGTGCCCGCGATCTTGATGCTCTCGTCCCAATCCAGGGAATGCGTGCCTGCGATCGGCGTCCAGTGAAACTTGACGAAGCGCGACTCCCCCTTTGCATTGATCAGGCGAAACGTATGGACCCCGAACCCCTGCATCGTGCGGAAGCTTCGGGGGAGCGCACGGTCCGACATGACCCACATCAGCATGTGGGTCGATTCCGGCATGAGCGACACGAAGTCCCAGAAGGTGTCGTGAGCGCTCGCGGCCTGCGGCATGGCGTTGTGGGGT
>JBKPPN010000058.1:0-4483 GCA_046733575.1 Candidatus Methylomirabilota bacterium
GTTGGTGGAAGGTACGGGAGGGGGAGGCGGCACGCGATAGCGCGCGCGCCGCGACGTTAGTCGTCGTGCAAGCTAGTGGCGAGATATCTCGCGCAAGGATCGCAGCGACTGCTGGGGAAGCCCTGCGTCGCGCAGCGAGCGCCGTCAAGACTGAGCGCCAAGCGGCGTCCGGCGCGCGTCGTGATGAGAGAGGTGAGGGGAAGGCAGCCAGCGGGATGAGCAGACCGATCACGGCGCCCGGGCGTCGCCTCGAGGCGACAAAGACGGCCGACTCTTACTTCAATCGTCGCCCCGCGGCGCGCGCCGACTCCTAGCCCGCACCAGCTTCTTGTACGCGATCCGGTGCGGCTGGTCGGCGTCGGGGCTTTCGCGCTTCTTGAGGTCCTCGATGTACGCCTGGTAGTTCCCCAGCAATCCTCGAGGATTGACTCTGTAGTCGCTACAGGGTGTACGATTACCTGATGTCGCTGACGAGCCAACTCACGACGAAGAGGAGGTGCCTCGAATGAGCTCCGCGGCAAAGGCGGCCTCTTGCCGCGCGCACGCCAGTCGTCCCGCGCACACGCACGTCTGATGACGCGCACCCGCCTTCGGTGCTTCGCCGTTGCCGCGGGGGTGGTCGCGCAAGCCGCGGGCGCCAAGCCTGCAGCGGCGCAGGACACGACACGGGCCGCGCGCTCCGCGGACTCTCTCGTCTCGCTCCGCGTCCACGTGCGGCAAGACACGCTGCCGGTGGACGCCGCGGCGGTGCGCAGCGGTCGTGTGGCGACGTACACGGACGCGCAGGGACTGGCCGTCCTTGGTCTCGCCCCGGGCGAGCGCCGGCTGGTGGCGGCCAAGATCGGGTTCAAGCCGGAGACGCTCGTGGTAGTCCTCCGCGCCGGCGCCGACACGAGCGTGACCGTCGGGCTCACCGAGCAGCCAACGGCGCTCACCGGCGTGATCGTCTCCGCCACCCGGAGCGAGCGCCGCATCGAGGACGAGCCGCTGCGCGTCGAGGTGCTCACGCAGGAGGAGGTCGAGGAGAAGCTGCGGATGACGCCGGGGGACATCACCATGATGCTGAACGAGTCCTCCGGTCTGCGCGTCCAGACGACCTCGCCCTCGCTCGGCGGCGCGAACGTGCGCGTGCAGGGGCTCCGCGGCCGGTACACGCAGATCCTCGCCGACGGGCTCCCACTCTACGGCGGGCAGACGGGCGGGCTCGGGCTGCTCCAGATCCCGCCGATGGACCTGGCCGGCGTCGAGGTGATCAAGGGCGTCGCCTCCGCGCTCTACGGCGGGTCGGCGCTGGGCGGCGTCATCAACCTCGTCTCGCGCCGCCCGGGCGACGAGCCGGCTAGGGATCTCCTGCTCAACCAGACCACACTCGGCGGCACGGACGCGGTGGGATTCGTGTCGGACCGGCTGAGCGAGCGCTGGGGCTACACGCTCCTCGCCGGAGCGCACCGGCAGTCGGAGGTCGATCGCGACGGCGACCGCTGGGCGGACCTGCCGGGGTACGGGCGGGGCGTCCTGCGTCCGCGAGCCTACTGGACACATCCGCGCGGCCACACGGCGATGCTCACCGCGGGTGCGACTCTCGAGCGGCGTCAGGGCGGCACCATGGACGGCGGCCTGGCGCCGAGCGGAGCTCCGTACCCGGAGCGGCTGCGGACGGGGCGCTACGACGCCGGCGGCGTCGGACGCTTTCTGCTGGGTGGCTCGGTGCTGTCGGTGAGGGGCTCGGCCGCGCTCCAGCGTCACCGTCACACCTTCGGGGACGTCGGCGAGCGCGACGCGCACCTGACGTGGTTCGGCGAGACGTCGCTGAGCGCCACCCGCGGCGCCTCGCTCTGGGTGCTCGGCGCGGCGCTGCAGCAGGAGCGCTACCGCGCCGAAGACGTCGCCGGCTTCGACTACGCCTTCACGACGCCCGGCCTGTTCGCGCAGCACACGCTCGACGTCGGCGAGCGGCTCGCGCTGACCACGAGCGCGCGCGTCGACCGGCACAGCGAGTACGGCACGCAGTGGGCGCCCCGGCTCTCCGCACTCGTGCGACTGACACCCGCGTGGTCGCTCCGCGCCTCCGCGGGCACCGGCTACTTCGCGCCGACGCCGTTCACGGAGGAGACGGAGGTCATCGGCCTCCGGCCGCTCGTCCCGCTTCGCGGCATCCGCGGCGAGCGCGCGCGGAGCGGCTCGCTCGACCTCGGCGGCGCGTTAGGCGCGGTGGAGCTCAACGCGACTCTCTTCGGCTCGGCGATCGAGCGGCCGGTGGGACTCCGTGCCGTGGCGAGTCAGCCCGGCCGCGTGCAGCTGGTGAACGTAGCCGGGCCCACGCGGACGGCGGGCGGGGAGCTGCTGATGCGATGGACGCCCGAGCCCTTCCACGTCACCGCGTCGTACACCCTCGTGCGCTCGACGGAGGAGGACCCGGAGAGCGGGGCGCGCCGGGACGTGCCGCTCACGCCGCGCCACCAGGCGGGGGTCGTCGGCATGTGGGAGGCGGAGGAGCGAGCGCGCGTCGGCGTGGAGATGTATTACACGGGCCGTCAGTGGCTCGACGACAACCCGTACCGCGACCGCAGCAAGCCCTACGTGCACGTCGGCGTGCTCGCCGAGCGGCGCTTCGGCCGCGCGCGCGTGTTCGTGAACGCCGAGAACCTGCTCGACTACCGCCAGACCAAGTACGACCCGCTGGTGCTCCCGACTCGCGGGCTGGGCGGGCGCTGGACGACCGACGTATGGGGGCCGCTCGAGGGGCGGGTGGCGAACGTCGGCGTGCGGCTCGATGCGCGGTAGGCAGCGGGCGGCTGACTCTCCCGACGCCAGGGAGGTGGCGGGAGAGTGACCTCGCTCGCGAGAACCTCGCCGCGTACGCACGCACCAACCAGCTTCTTGTACGCGACGCGGCGCGCCGCCGGTCGGCGTCGGGGCCCTTCCGCCGCTTCACGCCCGCGGGGGGCGCTTCATTACTCGGTGGGGGAGTCGGTCGCCGCCGCGGAGCCTCGCTTGGGCCGTCGGATGGTCATGACCTTCCCGCTCCGCCCTCCTCCGCAGAACAACTGATCGCCGCCGTCGGACTCCAGCCCCGAAACGCCCACACCGGGCGGCATCTCGAGCCGCTCGAGGACCTCTCCCGTTCGGGGATCGACTCGCCTCACATCGCTCTCGTCACCTTCCCAGGTGCCGTGCCAGAGCTCTCCGTCGACCCAAGTGACCCCGGTGACGAACCGGTTGGACTCGATCGTGCGAAGAATCGCCCCCGTCTCGGGATCGACTTGATGGATCTTGCGGTCCCGGTACTGCCCGACCCAGAGCGCCCCTTCGGCCCACGCGAGCCCCGAGTCACCCCCGCCGCCGGGCGCCGGGATGGTGGCGAGCACACGGCCGGTCTTCGGATCGATCTTCTGGATGCGATCCTCGGCGAGCTGAAATAGGTGCTGGCCGTCGAAGGCCGTCCCTGCATGCGCGGCGACATCGATCGAGCGCAGCACCTTCCCGCTCGCCGGGTCGAAGGCATTCAGCTTGTCTCCGGCAGCGAGCCAGACGTGCTGACCGTCATAGGTGACCCCATGCACGTGGTCCACACCCGCAAAGGGCCCGTACTCACGGACGATCTCCGCCATCTCGGTGGTCGCCTTCGAGGAGGCGCGCTCTGCGCGCGCCGGTTTCCCGGCGACCTCGCGTTGCTCAGTTGATCGACTCATGAGTCCATCCTAGTCGGTCGGCAGAGGAGCGGGGAGTAACAAGGTTGTCGTGAATCCCGGTACGGGCGGGGTGATCCAACGACGCGCTCGCCCACGACCGAACGACTGCACCTTGCCCGCTGCCGCAAGCGAGTCGAGCGCCCGCTGCACGGTGCGCTGGCTAGTCCCCAGCGCAAGCGCCAGGGCCGAGCTCGACCAGGCTTCGCCGTCCGCGAGGAAGGCGAGCACCGCCGCATGCTCGTCCTCGACGGGCCGCGCCAGCACGACGACCTGACGGGCGCGACGGGGCGCCAGCGCAAACCCTCGCTTCGTCGCACCGAGGTCGGCCAGCGGCCGAAGTGCCGTTCGCAGGCGCGCCACCTCGACCCGCAGCCGCGCGCGGTGCGATTCGTCGGTGAACTTCGACCCGAACGCGCGCGCGATGAGCACGTCCCGCGGCACGTCGCCGGGCCACGCTTCGCCGAGCGCGCGCGCGAGCGCGAACAGCACCGGACGCGTGGCGAGTGAGACCACTGTGGCGTCGTCGCGCACGAGATGACGGCACGCGTCGACGACGAACGATCTCGACGCCAGCAACGCCTCGACTTCCTCGAGCAGGAGGAGTCGCTCCTCGCCGCTCGCAATCAGGCGCGCCGCGGGCGTGCTCAGGACCAGGGATGCGCTCTCGACCTCCGCCGTCAGCGCGGGAATGTCCGCCTCGCGCGCGGCCCGAGCGAGCCGGACGATAAGCCGCTCCGCGGGTCGAGCATTTAGTCTAAGGAACTGGATTGTAGTTTTATGGAGAGGGCGGC
>JBKPPN010000059.1:0-4612 GCA_046733575.1 Candidatus Methylomirabilota bacterium
GAGCGGCGTTGCCCGGAGGCGCCGTAGACGTTGAGGCCGACCGTGCTCACGTAGGCGGGCGTGAAGAAGGGAAAGCCCTGGATGTGATCCCAGTGCGCGTGGCTGATGAAGAGGTGCACCGTGAATGGCCGGCTGCCGAACTCCTCCATCAGCGCCAGGCCGAGGGGACGGATGCCGGTGCCGGCGTCGAAGATCAGGATGTGGTCACCGGCGCGGACCTCGACGCACGAGGTGTTGCCGCCGTAGCCCGCCGTCTCCGGGCCCGGGGTGGCGATGGAGCCGCGCGTGCCCCAGAAGCGGACGCGCATTCAGGGCGTGCGACGCGCGGCCCGCGTCTGCTCGATGGCGGTGTAGAGCTGGTGCAGGTCGAGCGGCTTCACGAAGTACGCGTCGGCGCCCATCTCGAGCGCGCGATCGCGGTCGGGCTTGTAGGCCTTGGCGGACACGACGACGATGACGGGCTCGCCGAGGTCGCGGTGACCGTGCAGCGTCTCCAGCACCTCGAAGCCGTGCATCTGCGGCATGATGATGTCGCAGATGATCACCTCGGGGCGGTGACGGAGCGCCTGGTTCACGCCGTCCAGGCCATCGACGGCGGTGATCACCTCGTACCCTTTGTCCTTGAAGAAGGTGCCGAGCAGCTGACGCACGCTCTCGTCGTTGTCGATGATGAGGAGGGTGTCGCCCACTCCTCCAGCGTACAGGCCCCTCCAAGCGCTCGCTGCACGGGCTCAGTCGGCGATGGCACTATGACACCCGGAGCATCGGCCCATGACGAAGGTGCGCGCGGGGACCTCGGGCTACACGTATCCGGAGTGGAAGGGGAGCTTCTACCCGTCAGACCTCCCCGCGTCGAGGATGCTGCGGTACTACGGCGAGCGGTTCTCGGCCGTGGAGATCAACTACACGTTCCGGCGCATGCCGACGGTGAACGCGCTGGAGAGCTGGACCAAGGCGACACCGGCCGGCTTTCGCTTCGCGCTCAAGGCTCCGCAGCGCATCACGCACTTCGCACGCCTGCTCGACGCGGACGAGTCCGTGCGGCTCTTCTGCGACACCGCGCGCGTGCTGGGCCGCAAGCTCGGCCCGCTGTTGTTCCAGCTGCCGCCGACGTTCAAGAAGGAGACCGAGCGCCTGGCCGCCACGCTCGACGTCGTGCCACCCGAGTTCCGCTGTGCGTTCGAGTTCCGCCATCCCAGCTGGTTCGACGACGACGTCTATGGCGTGCTCCGCGCCCGCAACGCCGCGCTCTGCATCGCGGACAACGAGGACGGCGCCACGCCGGCCGTGGCCACCGCGAGCTGGGGTTATGTGCGCCTGCGCGCCGTCGACTACTCCGACAGTGATCTGGCCGGCTGGGTCCGCGTGATGCGCGACGTCGGGGCGCGGTGGCGCGAGGCCTTCGTGTTCTTCAAGCACGAGGACTCCGCGAGCGGGCCGCGCCTGGCCGCGCGATTCGGCGAGCTGGCGGAGCGACGATCCCTACCTGGGGCCTCGCGCCGTCGCACCAACCACCACGGACAGGGGCCCTCGCATCGCTTCGCGCGTCCCCGCTCCCGTGCTAGCGTGAATCCTCGTCGTCGCTGACGCCGCACCCCTGGGAGAAGCGCGCATGCCTCCACATCCCGTCGGTCCCGGCACGATCTCGTTCGGCCTCGTGTCGATTCCGGTCAAGCTCTACACGGCGGCCTCGTCGGGCAACGTCAGCTTCAACCTGCTCCACAGCGTGTGCGGATCGCGCATCCGGCAGCAGACGTTCTGTCCCGCCTGCAACCAGACGGTGGAGCGCACGGCGCTCGTGAAGGGCTACGAGTTCGTCAAGGACCAGTACGTGCGCGTCACCGACGAGGAGCTGAAGGCGCTGGAGGGCGAGGCCTCGAAGAGCATCGACATCGCGGGCTTCGTCCCGCTGGCCTCCGTCGATCCCATCTACTTCGAGAAGACGTACTACCTGGGTCCGGACAAGGGCGGTGAGAAGGCCTACCGGCTCCTCGCCGAGGCGATGGCGAAGAGCGAGCGCGTGGCGCTGGCCCGGTTCGTCATGCGCGGCAAGGAGAGCCTCGTGCTGATCCGCGCCGCGCAGGATGGGCTCATGCTGCACACGATGTACTTCGCGGACGAGGTGCGCAGCTTCGCCGAGATCAACCGGGGCGAGGACGCCAAGTTCCGCGACGCCGAGATGGAGCTCGCCCTCAAGCTGATCGACGGGCTCACCACCGAGGCGTTCACGCCGGACGAGTTCACCGACGAGTACCGGCAGCGCGTCCTCGCCATGATCGACGCCAAGATCGCCGGACAGGAGATCGTCACGCCGCCGGCGGAGGCGCCCCGCACGCGCGTGATCGACCTGATGGAGGCGCTCAAGGAGAGCCTCGCGAAGGGGCCGTCGCGGCCGAAGAAGCCGCTCGCACGCGCGGAGAAGGCGGAGGCCGCCGCCAAGGCCGCGCCCGCGCCGAAGCGCGCCCAGGCCGGCAAGAAGTAGCGCCCCTCCCCTCCGCCCCGACCCCACCGATGGTCGTGTCACCCGTCGCACCGCTCGCGCTGCTGCTCTTCGTCCTTCTCCTCGGTGTGCTCATCCTCCTCGTGCAGATCCGCGTGCTGTCGTACGCGTACCGCAAGATCGGCGTGCGACCGCGTTACGTCTTCGCCGTGCTGGTGCTGACGCTCATCGGCAGTCAGGTGAACGTGCCGCTCTATCGCGTGACGGTCGACGGTCCGGTGTCGCCGCGCGTCCGTGCGGGCGCGCGCGATGTCCGAACGACGTTCGCGCCCCCGCGCACCACGCTGGTCGCCATCAACGTGGGGGGCGCGCTCATCCCGATCCTCGTGTCGATCTATCTCGTGGCCCGGACGGGGATGGTCGTGCGCATGGCGCTCGCGACCGTCATCGTGGCAGGGATCGTCCACCACCTCGCGCGCATCGTCCCGGGCGCCGGCATCGCGGTGCCGATGCTGGCGCCGCCGCTGGCCGCCGCGGCGGTCGCGCTGATCCTCGCCTTCCGGCGTGCGCCGCCCGTCGCGTACGTGGCCGGCTCGATGGGCGCGCTCATCGGCGCGGACCTCATGAACCTGCATCGCCTCGCCGCCATCGGCGCGCCCGTGGTATCCATCGGTGGAGCCGGGACGTTCGACGGCGTGTTCCTCACCGGTATCATTGCCGGCCTGCTCGCCTGACGCGCGCGCGGCCGCCGGAGGATCCATGAACTACAAGGACTACCAGCACCTGCTCTTCGAGCGACGACCGCACGGCGTGCTGCTCATCACGCTGAACCGGCCCGAACGTCTCAACGCCACCAACGACCGCCTGCACTGGGAGCTGACGCAGGTCTGGAAGACGATCGACGACGACGCGGAGACGCGCGTGGCCGTCGTCACCGGCGCGGGCAAGGCGTTCTCGGCAGGCGGCGATCTCGAGATGGTGGAGGCGAACGCGACGAAGCCCGAGCGTCTCGCGCAGACCATCCGGGAGGCCGGCGACCTCGTCTACAACATGCTGAACCTCGACAAGCCGATCATCTCCGCCATCAACGGCGTCGCGGTGGGCGCCGGTCTCGTCGTCGCGCTCATGGCCGACATCAGCATCATCGCGGAGACGGCGCGCTTCACCGACGGCCACACCAAGCTCGGCGTGGTGGCGGGTGACCACGCCGCCATCCTGTGGCCGCTCCTCTGCGGCATGGCGAAGGCGAAGTACTACCTGATGACGTCCGACTTCATCGACGGGAAGGAGGCGGAGCGAATCGGCCTCGTGAGCATGTGCGTCCCGGCCGACACGCTCATGGACACGGCCTTCGGCGTGGCCGACAAGCTGGCGATGGGCGCGCAGCTCGCGATCCGCTACACGAAGCGCTCGCTCAACAACTGGCTGCGGCAGGCGGGCCCCATCTTCGATCAGTCCCTCGCGCTCGAGATGCTGACGTTCACGCAGCCCGACGTGCTGGAAGGCATGCGCGCGATCAAGGAGAAGCGGACGCCGCGATTCCCGTCCGCGATGTGACGGCCACGCTCACCACGCGGGCGCGACGAGGGCCAGCACGGTGGCCACCGTCGCGACCGCGACCGTGCGCGTGCGGATCGAGCGGGCGACGTGGCGCAGGCGCGCGACGGTGTCCGCGTCGTCGATCGGCTCTTCTCCCGCGTCGAGATTGCGCGTCCCGCGCGCCGCCAGTCGCGTTCAGGTCTTCTCGCGCGCCTGGAACAGCCCGTGACCGGCCAGCGCGAAGGGCACGAAGACGAGCAGACGCCACCATCGGTTCGCGCCCGTGGACAGCAGCACCGAGGTGAGCGTCACGCCGATGACCAGCATGACCAGGCCGAACACCAAGCGCTTCCGCTGCTCGCGTCGGCCCAGGTTCCCCTGCGTGGTCACCGCGCGCACACCGGCCGCCGGCGGCGAACCTGGACGCGGGCTGGCGTCCAGGTCACCGTCCGACGCGGAGAGAACGTGCCGTCGCTCACGCGGTAGAAGTTACAACAATGTCAGGCCGCCTTGCGCGCCATCCCTTTCAGCTCTTCGGCGCGCCCGGACATCTGCTCGGCGAGGTCGCTCAGTTCTTCCTTGCCGAGCTTCTCGGCGAGCTTGAACATCTCGCTCTCTTCCTCCTCCACGTGG
>JBKPPN010000060.1:0-10669 GCA_046733575.1 Candidatus Methylomirabilota bacterium
GATCACGAACGTACTGTGCCGTCTGGGGGAGATCCCGATGCGCTGATTCCTCACTCACGACGACGACGTGTCGTCGTCGCCGGATACGCCGAGTCACGCCATGGCGAGCCGGTGCTGGGGGCGCGGGCGGAGGGGGAGGACGCGGCCAGGATCGCCGCCGTCCCACCACGCGGCGCGCGTGAGCGACGGCAAGCGCGTGCGGTCGCCGCCGGCGAGGACGGCGGCGGAGTACGACCGCGGACGCGCATCACTCGCCGCTCTGCTGCAGCAGCTTGGCCACGAGGCCCGTCCAGCCCGTCTGGTGACTGGCGCCGATGCCCGCGCCGTTGTCGCCGTGGAAGTACTCGTAGAAGAGGATGTGATCGCGCCAGTGAGGATCGCGCTGGAACTTCTCCGTGCCGCCGTACACGGGACGCCGGCCCTGCGCGTCGCGCAGGAAGATCCGCGTCAGCCGTCGTGAGAGCTCTGCGGCCACGGCCCAGAGGTCACGCTTCTCGCCCGAGCCCGTGGGACATTCGACCGTGAAGCTCTCGCCGTAAAAGTAGTCGAGCTTCTGGAGCGCCTCGATGAGCAGGTAGTTGATGGGAAACCACACCGGTCCGCGCCAGTTCGAGTTCCCGCCGAAGAGACCGCTCGACGACTCCGCGGGCTCGTAGTCGACCCGGTGCTCGGCGCCCGCGACGTGCACCACATACGGATGGTCGCGGTGATGGCGCGACACCGCGCGGATCCCATGGTCCGAGAGGAACTCGTCCTCGTCGAGCAGGTACGCGAGCACGCGGGGCAGCTGCTCCGCGGTGACGATCGAGAGGAGCCGCCGTCCGCCGCCGCCCGGCGTGCTCCGCTGGCCGATGTGGTCGGCCAGGTCCGGGCGGTTGTCGAGGAACCACTGCATGCGGCGCTTGAAGCCGGGCAGCGCATCCACCACCTCGTCGTTCAGCACCTCGACAGCGAGGAGCGGGATCAGCCCCACGAGCGAGCGGATCTTGAGCTGCCGGTGCTCGTGCCCGGTGTGGAGGACGTCGTAGTAGAACCCGTCCTCCTCGTCCCAGAGGCTGATGCCCTCGTCACCGAGGTCGTGGATCGCGTGCGCGATGTACACGAAGTGCTCGAAGAACTTCGACGCGATCTCCTCGTAGGCCGGGTTCTCCTTCGCGAGCTCCAGCGCGATGGCGAGCATGTTGAGGCAGTACATCGCCATCCAGCTCGTGCCGTCGGACTGCTCCAGGTGGCCCCCGCCGGGCAGGGGCGCGGAACGGTCGAACACGCCGATGTTGTCGAGGCCCAGGAATCCGCCCTGGAACACGTTGCGCCCCTCGGCATCCTTGCGGTTGACCCACCAGGTGAAGTTCAGCAGCAGCTTCTGGAAGATCTTCTCCAGGAACGCGCGGTCGCCGGCGCCGTGCCGCCGCTGCTCGATCTTGTAGACCCGCAGCGCCGCCCACGCGTGCACGGGCGGATTGACGTCGCCGAACGCCCACTCGTAGGCGGGAATCTGGCCGTTCGGATGCATGTACCACTCGCGCAGGAACAGCAGCAGCTGCGCCTTGGCGAAGTCGGGATCGACGAGGGCCAGCGGGACGCAGTGGAACGCCAGGTCCCACGCCGCGTACCACGGGTACTCCCACGTGTCGGGCATGGAGATGACATCCTCGTTGTAGAGGTGACCCCAGTCCCGGTTGCGCCCGCGCCGGCGCTCGCTCGGCGGCGGCGCGCTGGCGGCATCACCGGCCAGCCACGTGCGAACGTCGTAGTGGTAGAACTGCTTGCTCCAGAGCAGACCGGCGAAGGCCTGACGCATCACGCCCCTGGCGTCGTCCGAGAGCGTCGACGGGATCACGGTGGCGTAGAACTCGTCGGCCTCGCGCCGTCGCGCGGCGACGATCGCCTCGAAGTCGGCGAACGGAGCGCTGAGCGGAGAGTCGGCGAGGCGGAGGTCGAGGCTGACGCTCTCGCCCGGCGCGAGCGTCAGCCGGTAGAGCGCCGCCACCTTGCTCCCGACGCGCGCCGGGTTCACCGCGCTGGCGTCTGCCGCGACGACGTAATTGTTGATCGCATCCTTGGTGTACGGGCTCGCATTCGGTGTGCCCCACAGGCGCCGGGCATTCGACTCGTTCTCGGTGAAGAGCAGCTCCGGCGCACCGTGGCAGTACAGCCAGCGTCGTCCCAGCGACGGGTGCTCCGCCTCGACGGTGGCGCACCCCGCAGCGGTGTCGGTCGCCCGCAGCGTCGGTCGTGAGTTCCGTGATCTCGCTGGCAAGCGATCCTCGCCGGGGTCGCCCGCCCCCTCCTGGCGCGTCCACGACCACGTGTTGCGGAACCACAGCGTGGGAAGGAGGCAGAGATCGGCCGCGTCGGGCCCGCGGTTCGTCGCGGTGATGCGCACGAGGATGTCGTCGGGGGCGGCCTTCGCGTAGTGCATGACGACATCGAAGTACCGGTCGCCGTCGAACACGCCGGTGTCGAGCAGCTCGTACTCCGGCGCCCGTCGGTCGCGGCGGCGGTTCTCCTCGACGAGATCGGCATAGGGGAAGGCGCGCTGCGGGTACTTGTACAGGTACGTCATGAACGAGTGCGTGGGCGTCGAGTCGAGGAAGAAGTAGTACTCCTTCACGTCCTCCCCGTGATTTCCCTCGGGGCCCGTGAGCCCGAACAATCGCTCCTTGAGGATCGGATCGCGCCCGTTCCACAGCGCCAGCGCGAAGCACAGCCTTCCGTAGTTGTCCGAGATGCCGCCGATCCCGTCCTCGCCCCAGCGATACGCGCGCGCGCGCGCCTGCTCGTGGGAAAAGCTGTCCCACGCGGCTCCACCCGCGCTGTAGTCCTCCCTCACCGTTCCCCACTGCCGCTCGGCGAGATACGGCCCCCACCGCTTCCAGTGCCCCACCCGATCCCGACTCTCCCGCAATCTCACGTGTTCGCGCGTCATGCCGTCCTCCCGCCCGTTGGACACGACGAGCTGGGAACCGGTTGCGTGGGCGCGATGAGAACTGGGTGACGCGTTCGTCGTGGATATCGGGACGTGCGAGAGGGAATGGGGCAGTCGTGACCATGCGGCGTGTGGGAGTGCGGGCGGCCGCACCCACACGCCGCATGGTCAGGACTCGGCCGAGAGCTGGCGCAGCAGGAACTCGCGCAGGCGCGACTGCATCTCGGGCGGCATCTCGACGCGTCGGCCAGCGTCGCGGGTCAGCTCCCGGGTCGCCCGGAACGTGGCCAGGTACGCGCGGCAGGGCGCGCAGTCCGCGAGATGGCGCTCCAGCTCGCGCAGCAGATCTTGGCCGCACAGCATCTCGAGATAGTCGCTCATGACCGCGATCGCGTCCTGGCACGTCATGCCCGCGCCTCGAAGAAGTAGTGCGTGAGCTCTTCGCGCAGCGCCATCCGCGACCGATGCAGGCGGGACTTGACGGATGCCACGGTCTCTCCGAGGAGCTCCGCCGTCTCCTCGTTGGACAGGCCCTCCACGTCGCGCAACACGACCACGGCGCGGTAATGCTCGGGGAGCTTCTCGATGGCGCGACTCAGCGACGCGCGTGACTCGTTGGAGAGCAAGTCGTCCTCCGGGTTCTGGGACCAGTCGGCGAGCACCCACGCGCGGTCGCCGTCGCGGTGTCCATCGGCCTTGAACGTCGGCAGCAGCTCCTCGAGCGACGTCTCGAGCTCGCCGCGCTTGCCCCGCCGCTTGTTGAGCGCGGCGTTGGCGGTGATCCGGTAGATCCAGCTGCCCACCGCCGAGCGTCCCTCGAACGACTCGCCCTTCCGGATGACGCTGAGGAACACGTCCTGCACGACCTCCTCGGCGTCCGCGCTGTTGCGCGTGATGCCGTAGGCGAGCCGGTACACGCGGCCCGAGTACTGCCGCATCAACGCCTCCAGCGCGGAGGCGTCACCGCCCCGCACGCTCTCGAGCAGCTGCACGTCGCTGTCCGTGGTCCGCTCCTCCGTGCTCGCGTCGTCTCTCCGTCTATGACACCGCGACCCGCGGAAACGGTTCGCGACCGTTTCCGTCGAGCGCGTGCCAGGCGCGCAGCGTCTCCGCCACGGTCGTGCGCGAGCGGCAATGGACCGGGCAGCCAGCTTCACACCGTGCCGTGGTGGTCGGCCCCGTCGTGTCCCACCGCCGCGCCGCCATGGCGTCCATGATATCCGGGCTCACGCCGCGCGAGGCTGCGCAGGCCGTCCGACGTGACGAGCTCGCCGTGCAGGTCCCAGTCCACGACGTTCCCCAGTCGCGCGGTTGGAGAGCAGCATCCCGCGATCGACACGGCCGCAAACGCCGCGTCCCCCGTCGATCATCCGAGTCGCGCCTTGAGGAGATCGGCGACGCGCAGCGCGTTCGCCGCGATCGTGAGCGCGGGGTTCACCGCCGAGCTGGACGGGAAGAAGCTGGCGTCGACGACGTAGAGGTTGTCGACGTCGTGCGCGCGGCAGCTGGGGTCCAGGACCGACGTCCGCGGGTCGTGCCCGAAGCGCACCGTGCCGTTCTGGTGCGCCACGCCCGCGAGCGGGATCTGCTGGCCGACGAACAGGCTCCGCGCGAACAGTCCCTGGTGGCAGTCGTGGCCGTGCACGGAGCAGCGCGTCTGGCGCTGCATGGCGTTTTTCAGTTTTCCCACCAGCCGCCGGTGCGCCTCCCCGTTGTTCGGCCGATACGCGAGCACGATGTTGCCCTGACGATCGAGGGTGACCCGGTTGTCGGGATCGGGCAGATCCTCGGACGTCAGCCAGAAGTCGAGCGAGTGGCTGGCCATGAGCTCGAGCGTGAAGCCCGGCGCCAGGGCGGGAGCACCCGCGCGCAGCGTCGCCGCGTCGAGCTTGCCGACGAAGGAGATGTGGCCCATGGGGTGGGGCCAGTCGTCCGCGCCGAAGTAGAAGTCGTTCAGCCCCAGCGTCTTCTGGAACACCGTCGGGTTCGGACACTTCGAGATCGCCATGAGCACGCTGTTGACGTGGCCCATGTAGTGACGTCCCACCACGCCGGAGCTGTTGGCGAGACCGGCGGGATGCCGGTCGCTGGCCGAGCGGAGGAGCAGCGCGGCGGAGTTGATCGCGCCCGCCGAGACGACGACCACGTCGGCCCGGTACTCCTCACGCGCGCCACCCCGCTGCACGACGATGCGCGTGACGCTGCGGCCCGACGCATCCGTCTCCAGCTTCGCCACGTAGGCGCCCGTGACGAGCGTGACGTTCGGGTGGCGCAGAGCCGGATCGACCGCGACGACCTGCGCGTCCGACTTCGCGCCGAGCAGGCAGGGATGGCCGTCGCAGGTCGCACACCGGATGCACGCGCTCGCGCGCGGATTCGCCTCGTCCAGCATGATGCCGAGAGGAACGGGAAACGGATGGAGTCCCTGGCGCGCGAAGTCGTCGGCCAGGTGCTGGATGCGCGGCTCGTGGCTCACCGCGCGATGCGGGTACGGCGCGCTCGCGGGCGGGTCGGTGGGATCGACGCCGCGCTCGCCGTGGACGTGGTAGAGACGCTCGGCCGCCGTGTAGTACCGCTCCATGTCGTCGTAGTCGATGGGCCACGCGGGCGAGATCCCGCCCCAGTGCTTGAGCTCGCCGAAGTCCTCGCGCCGCATGCGGAAGAGCGCCGCGCCGTAGAACTTGGTGTTGCCGCCCACCCAGTAGTTGGTGTGGGGGTGGAGCGGCTGGCCGTCGGCGGTGCGCCAGACCTCCTTCGTCTGGTAGCGCCCCTCGGCGTTGACCGCGCGCGTGCTCCAGTTCGCCTGCTCGCGCGGCACGTAGTCGCCGCGCTCGAGGAGAAGAATCTTCTTGCCCGTGGGCGCCAGCGCCCAGGCGAGCGTCCCGCCGCCCGCGCCGGTGCCGATGATCGCGACGTCGTAGCGCTCCGTCATGGCTAGCCTCCGTCCGCGAATTCCGGGTAGAGCGTCATGCCGCCGTCGACGAAGATCGTCTGGCCGTGGATGTAATCGGCGTCGTCGGAGACCAGGAACGCGACGACCTTGCCGATGTCCTCGGGGACGCCGATGCGGCCGTAGGGAATCAGCTTCAGCAGCGATGCGAGCGCGTCGGGCGTCGCCCACGCCGCGCGATTGATCGGCGTGCGGATCGCGCCGGGAGCGACGGAGTTCACGCGGATCCGGTGCGGGGCCAGCTCCTGCGCGAGCGACTGCATGAAGAGCTTGACCCCACCCTTGGAGGCCGCGTAGTTCACGTGCCCGGCCCACGGGATGACCTCGTGCACGGACGAGATGCACACGATCTTGCCCGCCGCGCGCGAGACGTCCGGGCGCACGCCCTGCTTCATCATGAGGTGGGCCGCAGCGCGCGAGCACAGGAACATGCCGGTCAGGTTCACGTTCAGCACCGTGTTCCACTCGGCCAGCGTCATCTCGGTGAACGCGGCGTCGCGCTGCAGCCCGGCGTTGTTGACCAGCACGTCGATGCCGCCCCACCTCGCCGCCACCTCCTCGAACATCGCCTCGACGTCGGCCTCGCTGGTGACGTCGGCGCGAAGCGCCACGGCACGCACGCCGCCGGCCGCGATCTCGTCCGCGATGCGCTCCGCGGTCTCCGGCTGCGTGACGTAGTTGACGACCACGTCGGCGCCCGCCGCGCCGAGCGCGCGCGCCACGCCCTCGCCGATGCCCGAGCTCGCGCCCGTCACCAACGCCTTCTGTCCCCGCAACGGTCGGTGATCCATCGCCCGTTCCCCCTTGTGTGATGGCTGTCGCTGAGAAACGCGCGCGGCTCGGCGCGATTCGCGAACCGATCGGGACGCGTCCCGTGTCTCTCACGCGGGGAGGCAGCCGCGATGCGGGAGTCACTGCGACAGCACTGGCCGGAATACCTGATGGAAGCGGCCGGCCTCGGCCTCTTCATGGTGTCGGCGTGTGCGTTCGGCGTCCTGCTCTTTCACCCCGCGTCGCCGGTGCCACCGTGGCCGGGCGGCGTCGTGGCGCGGCGCGCGGTGATGGGCCTGGCGATGGCGGGGACCGCCGTCGCGCTCATCTACTCCCCGTGGGGCCGGCAGTCGGGCGCGCACTTCAATCCCGCCGTGACGCTGACGTTCCTGCGCCTCGGCAAGGTGCGCCCGTGGGACGCCGTCTTCTACGTCGTCGCGCAGACGCTCGGCGGCGTGGTCGGCGTGCTGACGGTGGCTGTGCTGGCCGGGCCGCTCGTGGCGGACGCGAGCGTCAACTACGTCGTCACTGTCCCCGGCTCGGCGGGCGTTGGCGCGGCGTTCGCGGCAGAGCTCGCGATCGCGTTCGGCCTGATGAGTGTCGTGCTCGCGGTCTCGAACACGCCGCGGCTCGCCCCGTTCACCGGGCTCTGCGCCGGCGCGCTCGTCGCGACCTACATCACCCTGGAGGCGCCGCTGTCCGGCATGAGCATGAACCCGGCGCGGACGCTGGCGTCCGCGCTCCCCGCCGCGACGTGGCGAGCGTTCTGGGTCTACCTGACGGCGCCGCTGCTCGGCATGCTGCTCGCCTCGGAGGTCTACCGGCACGCCACGCGCGGAGCCGTCCGCTGCGCCAAGCTGCAGCACGACACCCGGCGTCGCTGCATCTTCCGCTGCGGCTACACCGCATCGTCGTGAACGTCGACTGACGGAGAATCCCCATGCGCCTGCGCCGGACCGTCGTTCTTGCCCTCACCGTCGCGCTGTCGCTCGGACTGCTCGCGCTCACCGCGCCGGCCACGCCGCGCTCCCCGGAGCCGCTCGTGCGCGCCGTCGACGGCGTGTCGATCACGGTCGCTGACATGCAGCGTTCGGTCGATTTCTACTCGCGCGTCCTGTTCTTCGAGACGCTCGGCGACGACGAGGTCGCGGGCGACGCGATCGACCGGCTGTACGGCGTCCGCGGCATGCGGCTCCGGGTGGTGCGCATGCGACTCGGGGCGGAGCACCTGGACCTAGTCGAGCCGCTCACGCCGCGCGGTCGGCCCGTGCCGGCAGACTCGCGGAGTCACGACCGCTGGTTCCAGCACGTGGCGATCATCGTGAACGACATGGACCAGGCGCACCTCTGGCTTCGCCGTCATCGCGTCGAGCCCGTCTCGCCCGAGCCGCAGCGACTGCCCGACTGGAACGCGAGCGCGGCCGGCATCCGGGCGTTCTACTTCAAGGACCCCGACGGGCACGTCCTCGAGATCCTGCAGTTCCCGCCCGACAAGGGGGACGCGCGGTGGCAGCGACCGAGCGCGTCGGTGTTTCTCGGCATCGATCACACCGCCATCGTCGTCGCCGACACGGACGCGAGCCTGGCCCTCTATCGCGACCGCCTCGGCATGCGTGTCGCGGGCCGGAGCGAGAACTTCGGGCCCGAGCAGGAACGCCTCAACAGCGTGCCGGGGGCGCACCTCCGGATCACCACACTGCGCGCGCCGGCCGGACCCGGCATCGAGCTCCTCGAATACCGCACCCCGCGCGACGGCCGCCCGATTCCCGCGGACGCGCGGGCCAACGACCTCACGCACTGGCAGACGCGTCTCACCGTCGCGAACCCGGAGACGGCGCACGTGTCACTGCAAGGACGGCCGACGGGGGTGTCCGCCATCGTCACCCTGCCCCGGCCGAGCGGTGGCGTTGACCGCGCGTTCGCGAGCCGCGACCCCGACGGGCACGCGCTCCTCGTGACCGGGCGCTGAGCGGGTCCACGTTGGGTCGGCCGCGGCACGGCGCGGCGAGTACACTGACACGCACCCACACCCGCAGGAGGTCAGCATGAGGATCAGCGAGATCGATCGTCCCGGACTCCTGACGCGCGCGTTCTACTGGATCGGGGCGCGGATGTTCGGGGTCGTGCCGACGACCGAGCGTGTCATGGCGCATCGTGTGCCGCTCATGATGGGGCTCGGCGCGCTCTACAGCTCGCTCGAGTGGTGCGGCCGGATCGACGCGCCGCTGCGCGCGCTCCTCAACGTCCACGTGGCCCGCCTCTACGGGAGCGCGTACTGAAGTGACATCCGGCACGCCGTGGGCGTGCGCATCGGCATCCCCGACTCCAAGCTCGCCGCCCTTCCGCACTACGAGACGAGTGCCGCGTTCTCGCCGCGCGAGCGCGCCGCGCTCGCATACGCCGAGGACGTCACCCGCGACCAGGTGTCGGATGAGGCGTTCGCGCGGCTGCGCGAGCACTTCTCCGAGGCCGATGTCGTGGAGCTGACGTTCATCGTCGGCTTCCAGACCTTCGCGAGCAAGTTCGCCAACGCGCTGCAGCTGGCGCCCCAGGGCCTCGCGGCCGCGTGACCGCCCCGCCGCGCGACGGCGACCGGTCACGTCGCCGTCGCGTGGCGCGGTCGTCGCCGTGCAGCGGCATCGCGCGGCGCCGGCGTCGTGTCTCACCAACTACAGGAGGGACGGATCTCGATGCCGCGACTCGATCAGCTGTCCGACGCGTCCCGCACGACGCTGCTCACGTTCCCGGCCCAGGCGAACCAGACGACGCCGTACGCGAAGCTGCCACGACCGCTCCCGGCGTGTCGCCTGGCCCTCGTCACCACGGCCGGCCTGCATCGACGCGGCGATCGGCCCTTCGTGCCCGGCGACCCGTCCTATCGCGTGATTCCCTCCGACACGCCCACGGCGGACATCGTGCAGAGCCACACCAGCATCGGCTTCGACCGCACGGCCATCATGCGCGACATCAATGTCAGCTTCCCCATCGATCGCGTGCGTGAGCTGGTGGCGCGCGGCGAGCTGGGCGGCCTCGCCCCGTCCGGCTACTCGTTCATGGGCGCGCTGCGCGACGTCGCTCGTCTCGAGCGCGAGACCGCGCCCGACGTGGCGCGGCGTCTGCGCGACGAGGGCGCGGACGTCGCCCTCATCACGCCGACCTGACCGCTGTGCACGCACACCGGCGGTGTGCTGGCCCGCGTGCTCGAGAGCCACGGCATCGTCACGACGTCCATCAGTCTCGTGCGCGAGCACACGCTGAGCGTGAAGCCGCCGCGCGCGCTGTTCGTGCCGTTTCCCTTCGGTCGCGCGCTCGGTCGTCCTGACGAGCCAGCGCTGCAGCACCGCGTGCTGCACGCGGCGCTCGCGCTCACCGCCGAGCCCAACGTCCCGGTGCTGCGAGACCTTCCGGACGGCGACGCCCTCGCCGACGAACCGCCCGCGCCGACACCGGCGTCCGCGATCGTCGTCTCGCCGCTCGCCGGGCGGGACACGGTCGAAGAGACGGAGGCGATGGTGCGCGCGCACGAGGCGTGGCGCGCCCAGCACGGCGGACGCACGGCGTTCGGTCTGAGCGGCGTCGCGCTCGAGCGGTTCGCCGACACGGTACGCACGCTGGACGCGTTTGCACGCGGGGAGAACGTGGAGTTCGCCGACCGGCCTCGCGACGTGCCGCTGCCGCGCTTCGTCCGCTGGTGCGCCGACGACCTGAAGGCGCTGTTCGCCGAGAGCGTGATGGCTGTGAAGCCGCACGTGGGCGGGGACGAGATGGTCCGCGCATTCTGGGCCGACACCGCGGCCGGACAGCTACTCCGTCGCGTGCGTGACCGCCTCGACGCCTCGACCGATCCCGAGTGGAAAGCGGCCGCGTTCGGCGTCGCACGCTAGCTGTGGAGTCTCACCAGGTTGTCTGCAGTGGCAACCCGGGTAATCGGGGCGTGGCCGTTGACTGCGGTGTGCGGGCGATGCCAGTTGTAGTGATGGAGCCACGCGACGAGGGCCCGCGCGCGCTCCTCGGATTGT
>JBKPPN010000061.1:0-4138 GCA_046733575.1 Candidatus Methylomirabilota bacterium
GCCGCGCGCAGCCCGGCGCCGCCCGCGCCGATCACGATGACGTCGTGCTCGTGGGTTTCGTACTCGCTGGTCGCCATCAGAAGATCCTCACGTCTCGAATGATGCCCATGGCCACGAGACGGATGTAGAGGTCGGTCAGGCCCACGCTGAACAGCGAGAGCCACGCGAAGGTGGGATGCCGCTCGTTGAGACGGGTGACGAAGTGCCAGAGGCTGTAGCGCGCGGGCGCGCGGGAGAACACGTCGACGTGTCCGCCACACACGTGGCGGCAGGAGTGACACGAGAAGGTGTAGCCGGCCAGGAAGATCACGTTGATCCACATGACGATGGTGCCCACGCCCATCCCGAACTCGTGGCCCCCGGTCGGGGTGGGAAACCGGAAGGCGAGGATGGCGTCCCACGTGAGCAGGATGATGAAGATGACCGCGACGTACCACGCGTACCGGTGCGCGTTCTGCAGGATGAGCGGAAACCGCGTCTCGCCGGTGTAGCCGCGCTTGGCGTCGCGCACGGCGCACGCCGCGGGCGCGAGCCAGAACGAGCGGTAGTACGCCTTGCGGTAGTAGTAGCAGGTCAGCCGGAACAGTCCCGGTCCCCACAGGATGAGGAACGCCGGCGAGACGAGCCCGATGATCGGCAACTGGATGTCGGTCAGCCCATAGCCGAAGGTGGAGTGCACGCACGAGACCGAGATGCAGGGCGAGTAGAAGGGCGAGAGATACGGCGGGGCGTAGTAGTAGGCGTTCTGGAAGGCGGCCCACGTCGAGTAGATGATGAAGGAGAGCAGCACCACGACGACCGTGAGGGGCAGCGCCCACCACGCGTCCTTGCGTAGCGTCGGGGCCGCGATGGGCGGGCGGGCCGCCACGCGAACCTCACCTCGCTCGTCCCTCAGGATTCGTCGGATCATGCGCCCTCCCGCGCGTACTGCGTCATGCCGTCCTGGTACAGGTCACCGCCGTGGCAGTCGTTCAGCACGATGGCGGGGAAGTTCTCCACCTCGAGCCGCCGGATGGCCTCCGTGCCGAGGTCCTCGTAGGCGACGATCTCGAGCTTCTTGACGTGCGTCGAGAGCATGGCCCCCGCGCCGCCGATCGCGCCGAAGTACACCCCCTTGTGTTGCCTGAGCGCCGCCTTCACCGCGTCACCGCGGTAGCCCTTGCCGATCGTGCCCTTCAGCCCCGCCTCGAGCAGCTTCGGCGTGAACTTGTCCATGCGGCTGGCCGTGGTCGGCCCGACGGCCCCCACGACGTCGCCCGGGCGCGCCGGCGAGGGGCCGGTGTAGTAGATGATCTGCCCCTTGAGATCGAACGGCAGTCGCTCGCCCTTCTCGACGAGGGGAAACAGGCGGGCGTGCGCGGCGTCGCGCGCCGTGTAGATCACCCCGGAGATCCGCACGCGATCCCCGGACTTGAGTGATTCGATATCGGCGTCGGTGAGCGGTGTCGTGATGTCCTTGATGCCGTCTGCCGCAGTCTTAACCACGGACGCGACTCACAGCGTGACGTCCTTGTGGCGATGCGCGTGGCACTCGATCGTCACCGCCACCGGGAGCGACGTGATGTGACAGGGGTACGTGAGGATGTGGATGCCGAGGGACGTCGTGTCGCCGCCGTAGCCCTGCGGGCCGATGCCGAGCCGATTGGCGCGGTCGAGGAGCTCCTTCTCGAGGCCGTCCAGCATCGGGTCGGGATTCGGCGATCCCAGCTCGCGGAAGAGCGCCTTCTTCGACAGGATGGCGGACTTCTCGAACGTGCCGCCGATGCCGACGCCCAGGATGAGAGGCGGACACGCGTCGGGGCCCGCCGTGCGGACGCACTCGATGATGAAGTCCTTCACGCCCGGCAGGCCCGCCGCGGGCGTCAGCATGATGTACTTCGAGCGGTTCTCGCAGCCCCCGCCCTTCGTCATCACCATGATCTTCAGGGTAGCCCCTTCGACCACGTCCACGTGGATGATGGCGGGCGTGTTGTCGCCCGTGTTCACGCGGTCGAAGGGCGAGCGCACCATCGAGGCGCGAAGGTACCCTTCGGTGTAGCCCTGTCCCACGCCGGCGTTGATGGCGTCGTACAGCGCGCCGCCGGTGACGTGCACGTCCTGCCCCAGCTCGACGAAGCAGACCACGGCGCCCGTGTCCTGACAGTACGGGATCCGCTTCGTCCGCGCCATCTCCGCGTTCTGCTTGAGGATCGTGAGGACCTGCTTGCCCGCGGGCGAGCGCTCCGTGCCGAGGGCGCGGTCGAACGCGCGCAGCATGTCGGGCTCCAGGTTCCAGTTCGCGTCCATGCAGAGCTTCTTGACCGCGTCGGTGATGGCGCTGACGTGGATGTCGCGCATGGGCGCTGGCTCAGGCCTTCTTCGGCATTGACGCGAAGAACTCCTTCTGTCGTCGAGCCAGCTCCTCCGGCGCGACGTCTTCCTTGTGCGTGGCCAGGCCCCAGCGATGCCCCGAGGGATCCTCGACCTGGCCGAAGCGATCGCCCCAGAACATATCGGTGGGCGGCATGACCACCGTGGCGCCCGCGCTCACCGCGCGCTGGAACGCCGCGTCGACGTCGGCGACGTACAGGAAGAGCGAGCTGGTCGCGCCGCCGCGCGAGACGGGCGCCGCGCATCCCATGTCGGGTGCCTCGTCACCCAGCATCACGATGGAGTCGCCGATCTGCAGCTCCGCGTGCATGATCGAGACACCGTCGGGGCCGTGCGCGCGCATGCGCTCCTGCGCGCCGAACGCCTGCTTGTAGAAATCGATCAAGCGAGCGGCGCCCCGCACCGTCAGGCTCGGGGTCACCGTGTGGTATCCGTCGGGAATCGCCTTCGCCATCACTCCATCTCCATCGGGAGCCGGCAAAATTTCGCCTCCCACCTGCGGCACGCAGGGGGAGGCGCGTCGTGAGACGAATCAATCTAACGCCCTGCCGAGCAGGGCGTCAAGGAAGGCTCGGACCGGAACTCAGAGCTTCAGCTTGTCGACCAGCTCGCGCACGGCAGCGGCGGACTTGTCGAAGGCGGCCTGCTCCTCCGGCGTCAGCGTGATCTCGATGATCTGCTCCACGCCCTTGCGACCGAGCTTGACGGGCACGCCGACGTAGAGGCCCTTCGTCTTGTACTGGCCGTTCAGGTACGCCGCGCAGGGGAGGATCTTCTTCTTGTCCTTCAGGATCGCCTCGACCATGTCGACGGCGGAGGCGCCCGGCGCGTAGTACGCGCTGCCCGACTTGAGGTAGTTCACGATCTCGGCGCCGCCGTTCGCGGTGCGCGTCACGAGGGCCTGGATCTTGTCCGGGGGCAGCAGGTCGGTGATCGGGATGCCCGCCACCGTCGAGTAGCGCGGCAGCGGCACCATCGTGTCGCCGTGGCCGCCCAGCACGAAGGCGCTCACGTTCTCGACGGAGACGTTCAGCTCCCGCGCGATGAACGTGCGGAACCGCGAGGAGTCGAGCACGCCCGCCATGCCGACGACACGCTCCGGCGGGAACCCCGACTTCTTCCACGCGAGCTGCACCATCGCGTCGAGCGGATTGGTCACGAGGATCAGGATCGACTGCGGCGAGCGCCGCGCCACCTGCTCCACCACGGAGCCGACGATCTCGGCGTTCTTGAACAGCAGGTCGTCGCGCGTCATCCCCGGCTTGCGGGCCATGCCCGCCGTGATGACGACGATGTCGGAGTCGGCCGTCTCGTCGTAGCCGTTGGAGCCGGTCAGGCTGCAGTCGTAGCCGTGCACGGGACCGGCCTGGGCGAGATCGAGCGCCTTGCCCTGCGGGATCCCTTCGATCACGTCGACCAGGACGACGTCGCCGAGCTCCTTCTCCACGATGTACTGCGCCGCGGTGGCGCCGACGTTCCCGGCGCCCACGACAGTGATCTTCGGACGGGCCATGGTGACTGTCTCCGCCTTCTAGAGCGACTTCATGTTTTCGATGATGGCGCTGCCGAACTCGGAGCACTTGACCTCGCGGGCGCCTTCCATGAGGCGGGCGAAGTCATAGGTGACGATCTTCTTCTGGATGGTCTTCTCGAGTCCGGCGATGATCCGGTCAGCCGCGTCCGTCCAGCCCATGTAGCGGAACATCATCTCGCCCGACAGGATCACCGAGCCCGGGTTGACCTTGTCCTGACCGGCGTACTTCGGGGC
>JBKPPN010000062.1:0-11368 GCA_046733575.1 Candidatus Methylomirabilota bacterium
AGGCCACAGACGCGGGCGGTTGTTCTGGCGATCATCGGACAAGCCTACCCGAAACGGGGTCGCGTCGGTCCGGGGCCACGAACGAGGCTCGCGACATGAGCCGAGACACCGCCGACAGGGGATTGCCGGCAAAGAGTCTGCCCGCCGCGGCGGTGCGCCGTCCTACACTGGCCTCATGCGCGACATCCGCGTCCGGGGCGCTCGCACGGCGGTGATGCTGACGCTCGCTGTCGCGCTCGCTGGCTGCTCGCTCGTCCAGTCGCGGACGAGCGGCTCGACGCCGAAGGAACGGGCGAGCGTCGAGCGAGGTGACGACCGGCGGACCGAGCGGACGCCGTCGGAGACGGCACCGGGGCGCCCCGAGTCCGATCGCATCGGGCAGGCAGTCGTGGAGATCGCGCTCCAGTACGTCGGCGTGCCGTATCGCTGGCGCGGAGCGAGCCCCGACGGCTTCGATTGCTCCGGCCTCGTCAGCTACGTCTACGGCCGCGTCGGTGTCGCGCTACCCCACAACGCGGCCGAGCAGTACCGTCGCGGCACGCCGGTCTCGCGCGATGACCTCCAGCCCGGCGACGTCGTGTTCTTCGATCATCTGCGGCACAACGGCATTTACATCGGCGACGGCAAGTTCGTCCACGCACGAAAGACCGGCAAGCACGTCGGTATCGCGAGACTCGACGACCGCTGGTACGGCACGAGATGGGTGGGCGCACGTCGACCGTGACCCGCCGACCGCCGTCGTGCCGGTGCGTCCGGATCTCAGCGTCGATCCCCGCCGTCGGCGGTCGGCCGACGGGGAACGAAGAGGTTGGCGACCGCGATCTGAACCGCCTCGTCGTGCTGATTGAGCGTCGTCGTGCGGACCTTGATCCAGCCCTGGTCCGGCCGCGACCGGGACGGACGGACCTCCAGCACCTCGCTCTCGATCCGTAGCTCGTCGCCCGGTCGGACGGGTCGTGGCCAGCGGAGCTCGTCGCCGCCGGCGCCCACGATGCCACCGGCCGGCTTCAGATCGCTCTCCACCAAGAGCCGCATGGTCAGCGCAGCCGTGTGCCAGCCGCTGGCGGCCAGTCCACCGAAGACGGTGTCGCGCGCCGCCTGCTCGTCGAGATGGAAGGGCTGCGGATCGAATTCGGCTGCGAACGTCTTGATCCGCTCCGCATCCACACGCAGGCGGCGGTCGGAGAGAAATTTCTGCCCGACGCTGTAGTCCTCGAGGTATCGCCCGGCGATCTCGTGGCCGTCGGCGGCGTGCCGGGTCATCGCCGGCCGCGCGGTCTCCGAGCGCGTCGCCTCCATCAGGACGGTCTCGCCGCGGTATGGATCGGCGCGCCGTACGGCGCATTCGTCGCCCCGCCGTCCACCACGATCTCGCTGGCCGTCACGTTCGCGGCGTCGTCGGAGGCGAGATAGAGGGCGGCCTTCGCGATCTCGTCCGCGTCGCTCATGCGACCGAGCGGCGTGGTGCGACCGATGCGGGCCTCGAGCGCGCTCATCGCGTCGCTCGTCGGCGCGAGCGGTGACCAGAGCGGCGTCCTCGTCCCTCCCGGCGTCACCTGGTTCACGCGAATCCGGCGCGGCGCCAGCTCGGACGCCAGATTGCGCGTCAACGAGCGGATGCCGCCCTTCGCCGCCGCGTACGCCGACCAGCCGGGCATGCCGAGCACGGCGTGGACCGATCCGTTCAGGATGATCGACGCGCCGTCGCGGAGGTGAGGAAGCGCCGCCTGCACGGTGAAGAACACCGAGCTGAGGTTCGTGCGGATCACCTGCTCGAACGTGTCCATCGACGTGCGGCCGAGCGGCGTGACGTCCGCGATGCCGGCATTGGCGAACACGATGTCGAGCTTCCCGAAGCGCTCCACGATGGTCGCGAGGGCCTGCTCCATGGCCTCGACGTCCGTGACGTCGGCGGCCACGGCGAGAGCCTCGCCGGCGAGCGCCTGCGCGGCAGCATCCAGCTTCGTCTTGCTGCGTCCGGTGATCGCGACGCGCGCGCCCTCGGCCAGGAACACCCGCGCGGTGGCGAGACCGATCCCGCTCGTGCCGCCCGTGATCAGCGCTGTCTTGTTCGCGAGTCTCATGTCGAGCCTCCGTGCCATGACGTCCGAGTTCAGTCGCGCGCGAGCGCGTAGCTCCGGCGCAGGACGGGCCAGCGGACGGGTCCGAACCAGGCCCCGCCCGCGACGGCCCCCGCGTTGATGAGTCCGAACGCGGTCAGCGCGACGCTCAGCGAGAGGAAGACGTGTGAGAGGTTTCCCGTCGACTGCAGGGCGAGCCAGCCGCCCACCGCGGCGATGGCGAATCGGGCCACGTTCGCGAGCAGCGGCCACAGGAGGCGGCCCGCACCCAGCGAGGCGAAGTAGAGCGCCATGCCGAGCCCGAAGAGCCCGTAGAACGGACCGACCGCGTGCAGGTACCGCGACCCCGCGTCGAGCATGGCCGGGTCGGTGTCGAAGAGGCCGAGCCAGGCGCGCGGCGCCAGCGCCGCGGCGAGACCGATGGTCTCCGCCAGCGCCGCGGCGATCGCCGCGCCCGTCCAGGCGGCGCGCAGCGCGCGCTCGCGCTGTCCCGCGCCGATGTTGGTGCCGACCATGGCGACGAGCGGGCCGCCGAGGCCGAACACGAGCGGCACGAGGAGATATTCGAGACGCGCCCCGGTGCCGTACCCGGCGATCGCGGCGGGACCCAGTCGGCCGACCAGACCGGTGACGATCGCGATGGTGACGTTGGTCGTGACGGTGACGAGGGCGGCCACGATGCCGACACGCAGGATGTCGCGGAACAAGGCCCAGCGGAGCGCGAGCGCCGAGAGGCGCACGACACTGCGCGCCGCGCGCAGATAGAGGAGCAGCGCCAGTGTTCCGATGAGGTAGTACGACACCACTGCCACCGCACCGCCCGCCACACCCAGGCGCGGGAACGGTCCCCACCCGAAGATGAGGGCCGGCGACAGCGGGATCAGGACCACCGCGCCGGCCGACGTCACCATGGCGGGCACGAGCATGTTGCCGGTGCCACGAATCACGTTGGCGAGCGAGTTGAACGTCCACACCAGGACCGCGGCAGAGAAGATGACGTTGGAGTACGTGACGGCGGCGGTCAGCGAGGCGTCGCGACCGCCCATCGCGGCATAGAGTCGCGGGCCGCCGACGAGCACGGCCAGCGTGAACGTCAACCCGAAGACGAGGCCGATCACGAGCGCGTGAAACGCCAGCGCGTCGGCGTCGCGACGCCGCCCGCCGCCGAGGGCGCGCGCGACGGCGGACGAGATGCCACCGCCCATGGCGCCCGCGGACATCATCTGCATCAGCATCAGCACCGGGAACACCAGCGTGACGCCTGCCAGCGCATCGGTGCCCAGCTTGCCGACGAAGTACGTCTCGATGAGCCCCACGCCGGCCTGGATCAGCATGACGAGCACGTTGGGCGCCGCCAGTCGCACGAGCGTGCGCAGGATCGGGCCCTCGAGCAGCGCGCGCGTGCGCGCGTCGAAGCGGGGCGTCGCGGAATCAGTCGCCATGGGTGTGCTCCTCGTGAACCGTCGTGCGGGGGCGGGCGGACGCCGCCCTCACGCGACCCGGACCGGCCGGTCGACGGCTGGTTGCGACGCCGAGCCCTCGTCGCGCCTCGACGCGCCGAGCGCGTCAGCACGGCGGCAGAAGCGGAGCGCGACCACGCCGTGCTCGGCGGACCGTTCCAGGATGACGCCGGAGCGGCCGAGAAGACGCAGCATCCGGCGATTGTCCGCCAGGATGTCGGCGCGGAACGTGACGAACCCCTGCGCTTCGCCGGCGTCGAGGATCGCGTTCAGCAGGATCGTGCCCAGTCCCCGGCCTTGCCACGCGTCGTCCACGACCAGCGCGACGTCCGGGGTCGGAGCGTCAGGCGCGACGCCATAGCGGGCGACCGCGATCAGATCGTCGGGCTGGCCGGGACCGCGATCGGCGACGATGGCGACGTGCGAGCGACCGTCCACGGCGGCGAGCGCGGCGGCATCCTCGGGACGGAGCGTACGCACGCTGAAGAAGCGCTGGTACAGCGTGCGCGGACTGAGGCGGCGGGAGAGCGCGATCAGCCGAGGAGCGTCATCGGGCCGGATCGACCGCAGGCGAACGCGGGTGCCATCTCGCAAGGTCACGAGCCGGTCGCCAGCGTGTGGATCGTCCGATGCGGCCTGCCCACGACGTGTCGGCATCGCCATCCTCCGGCTCTTCAGACGCCGCGCGCTCGTCATCCGATTCTGCGGCCGCGGGCGGAACGATTATACATGTGTCTACATGGATATCTCCGTCCCGGGCGCGTGAACGCGGTGTAGGATGGTCGCCATGGCGAGAGACGCCTCGCGGGGGAGGAGCGCGCGCGGGCGAGGGCTGCTGTCGCCCTGCGTCTGCAACGCGCTCCGCATGGCCAGTCGTGCCGTCACGCAGCTCTACGACGACATCCTGCGCCCGAGCGGACTGCGCGTGACCCAGTTCAGCATCCTGGCCGCCATCGCATGGCACGGAGCGGCGAACCTGCGACAGCTCGAGCGAGCGCTCGCCATCGACCAGACCACCCTCACGCGGAGCCTCGGCGTGCTGGAGCGCGACGGGCTGATCGAGCGCGCGCCGCATCCCGACGCACGGATCAAGTCCATGCGGCTGACTGGGAGGGGACGGCGGATGCTCGAGGCCGCGCGGCCGCTCTGGGCCGAGGCCCAGACGACCGTTCTCCGCGAGCTCGGCACGACAGCGTGGGCGGACGCCGAACGGCGGCTGGCCCGCGTCCTTCACGTCGCCGTCAAGAAGCGTCAGCTGCGTCGCGCGCGACGGCGTCGCGTCGAGGCCGTGTAACCACGACTGCCCTCGTGGCGTCTGAAGAGAGGGGCGCCATGCGCGGCTTGCCACCCCGATCATCGCCGGCCGCACGGCATGCGTCACATCTCGCGGTCCGTCACCCGTTGCGCGACCGGGACGAAAAGGGCGACCATGGCGCGAACGATCGAGGCATTCCACGAGGACGGGCCGACACGTCGCGGCCGGGTCGCCAGGGCGCGAGGCGAAGGGGGCTTCGATGACGACGGTGAGAGAGGCGGAGGCGAACGCCGCGAACGCGGCGATCGCGGCGTTCGCGCGGTCGTATCAGTCCGGGTGCCTTTCCCCGTGGACTCGCACCGCGTCGCGCTGAGGGGCCAAGAGGGGGAGATGGAATCCCCGCGCATCTCCCGGGCTCGGAGACGGCGCCACATCGGCCGACTCGCGCTGCTGGCAGCCCTCGTCCTCGGTGCCGCGGGATGCGGTGATGCGTCGCGGGCCGCGGCGCCGGCGCCGCCGCCGGTGGTGAAGGTCGCGACGGTGGTGGAGCAGGACGTGCCGATCTCCGCCGAGTGGGTGGGCACGCTGGTCGGGTACATCAACGCGCAGATCCGCGCGCGGGTCGCGGGTCACCTCATGAGCCAGAACTACCGGGAAGGCTCGGTGGTGAAGGCGGGCGACCTGTTGTTCCAGGTCGACCCGCGACCGTTCCAGGCCGCGGTGGACCAGGCGGAGGCCAAGCTGCTCCAGGCGGAGTCGCAGCTCGCGCAGGCCAAGGCCCAGGTCAGCGCGAGTCAGGCGCAGGTCGAGCAGGCGGTCGCGAAGGTCTCGCAGGACGAGGCGCAGGTGAAGCGCGCGGAAGCCGACCAGCGCCGGACGGAGCTCGATGTCGGCCGCTACACGCCGCTGGCGCAGCGCGGATCGGTCAGTCAGCAAGAGCTCGACAACGCCGTCCAGAACAATCTCGCCAACACCGCCGCGGTGGCCGCGGCACGCGCGGCCGTGCAGAACTCGCAGGCGAGCGTGTCGCAGTCCAGGGCCGCGCTCGAGCGCGCGCAGGCCGACGTGAAGACGCAGGAGGCGAACATCGCGGCCGCGCGGGCGTCGCTCGCCGATGCGAAGCTCAATCTCGGCTACACGAGAGTGCTGGCGCCGGTTCCCGGCGTGGCGGGCTTCCGCGTCGCGAACATCGGCGACTACGTCTCACCGAACGACCAGAACCCGCTCACGACGGTCTCCCAGGTCGATCCGATCTACGCCGAGTTCCCGATCAGCGAGCAGCGCGCGCTGTCCGTCTTCCGTCGCTGGGACGCCGATCCCCGCGCGCCCCGTGGCATCGATCTGGAGCTGATCCTGGCCGACGGCAGCGTCTACCCGCAGCGCGGACGGGCCGTGGCCCTCGACCGCCAGGTCGACGTGAGCACCGGCACCGTCATCGCGCGCGGTGTCTTTCCGAATCACGGCAACGTGCTGCGCCCGGGTCAGTACGCGAAGGTGCGCGCGGTCGTCGAGGTGCGGAAGGGCGCGCTCCTCGTGCCCCAGCGGGCCGTCCAGGACGTGCAGGGGATCCAGCAGGTCGCGGTCCTCGGGCCAGAGGACACCGTCGAGGTTCGCACCGTGAAGTCGGACGTGCGCGTGGGCTCGCTGTGGCAGATCACGGCCGGGCTCAAGCCCGGTGAGCGCGTTGTGGTGGAGGGTGGCGAACGGGTGCGTGCGGGCCAGAAAGTCCGGCTGGCCTCGAGCCCGCCGGCGGACACGGCGGCACCGCAGAAGTAGACACGCTCCATGGCGAAGTTCTTCATCAATCGGCCGATCGTCGCCATGGTGATCTCCATCCTCATGGTGATCCTCGGCGTCGTGGTGATCGTCCAGCTCCCCGTCGCGCTGTACCCGAACATCGCACCGCCGGAGATCCTGCTGCAGGCGCGCTACCCCGGGGCCGACGCGCTCACGCTGGAGCAGTCGGTGGCCACGCCGATCGAGCAGCAGATGAGTGGCGTGGACAACATGCTGTACATGTACTCGCTCAACCAGAGCGCCGGCAGCCAGATGCAGCTCCGGGTGAACTTCGACGTCAGCACCGATCCGAGCGTCGACCAGGTGCTCACGAACCTTCGCTACACCCAGGCGGCGTCGCAGCTGCCTCCCGACGTGGTGAACCAGGGCGTCGCCGTCATCAAGTCGGTCACCAGCCCGCTGGGCCTCTTCGCGCTGTACTCGCCCAAGGGGACGTACGACCCGCTGTTCCTCGCCAACTACGCGTACGTGAACATCAACGACCCGATGACGCGCGTGCCCGGCATCGGGCAGGTACTGATCTTCGGCGCGTCGCAGTACGCCATCCGTCTGTGGGTGAACCCCGACACGCTGGCCAAGCTCGACATCACCGTGAACGAGATCGCCGCCGCCCTGCAGGCGCAGAACACCGTCAACCCGGCAGGCCAGCTGGGCGGCGATCCGATCCCGCGGGGCCAGGAGTTCACGTACACCGTGCTGGCGCAGGGACGCCTGGCCAGCCTCGCCGACTTCGAGAACGTCGTGGTGCGGGCCAAGCCCGACGGCGCGCTGGTGCGGGTGAAGGACGTCGCGCGCGTGGAGCTCGGGGCGCAGAACTACATCCGGCGCGGACGCCTCAACGGCCAGCCGGCCGCCATCGTCGCCGTCTACCAGCTGCCCGGCTCGAATGCCATCGAGTCGATGCGGGCCGCGACGAAACTGATGGACGAGATGAAGGCGCGGTTCCCCGCCGACCTCGACTACGTGACGGCCCTCGACACGACGCTGGCGGTGAGCGCCGGGATCCGCGAGATCACGAAGACGCTCATCGAGGCCCTCATCCTCGTCGTCATCGTGGTGTTCCTCTTCCTGCAGGGCTTCCGCGCGACGCTGATTCCGCTGCTCGCCGTGCCCGTGGCGCTGGTCGGCGCGTTCACGATCTTTCCCCTCCTGGGATTCTCGATCAACACGCTGTCCCTGTTCGGTCTCGTGCTCGCCATCGGACTGGTCGTGGACGACGCCATCGTGGTCGTCGAGGCCGTGGAGCAACACATCGAGCGTGGGCTGTCCCCGCGTGACGCCACGTTGAAGGCGATGGAGGAGGTGACCGGACCGGTCGTCGGCATCGCCATCATCATGGCGGCAGTGTTCATCCCGACCGCGTTCATCCCCGGCATCACGGGCCGGATGTACCAGCAGTTCGCCGTCACCATCGCCGTGTCCGTACTGATCTCCGCCTTCAACGCGCTGACGCTCAGTCCGGCGCTCTCCGCCCTGCTCCTGCGGCCGAGGCGAGAGATGCGCGGCCCGCTCGGGTCGTTCTTCCGTGGCTTCAATCGCGCGTTCGAGTGGGTGATGGGCGGGTACATGACCGGCAGTCGTGTGCTGATCCGCAAGGCCGCCGTCGCGATCCTGCTGCTGTGCGTCGCCGCGGCGGTGTCCGGCCTCATCAGCTTCCGGCTTCCCGGTGGGTTCGTCCCCGAGGAGGACCAGGGCTACATCTTCGCCAACGTCCAGCTGCCTCTGGCCGCGTCGCTCGACCGCACCGCGTCGGTCAACGACAAGCTCGACGCGATCCTGAAGACGCAACCGGGCATCAAGTACTACACGGGCGTGGCCGGCTTCAGCCTGCTCAGCCTCGTCACCACGACGTACAACTCGTTCTACTTCATCACGCTGGAGGACTGGGACGCGCGCAACGAGCACGGGCTGACGGCCGCCGCCATCATCCAGCAGCTGAACCAGAAGCTGGCCGGTCTCGCCGAGGCGCAGGCCTTCGCCTTCTCGCCGCCCGCCATCCCGGGCATCGGGACGTCGGGCGGCGTGACCTTCATGCTGGAGGATCGCGCGGGCAAGGACGCCGCGTTCCTCGCCGAGCAGACGGATCATTTTCTCGCCGCGGCGCGAAAGCGGCCGGAGTTCGCGCGGCTCTTCACGACCTTGCTGCCGAGCGTGCCGCAGTACTTCGCCGAGGTCGATCGCGAGAAGGTGCTGAAGCAAGGCATCACGCTGCCCTCGGTGTACCAGGCGCTCCAGGCGTTCCTCGGCGGCGCCTTCGTGAACTACTTCAACCAGTACGGACGCGTCTGGCAGGTCTACGTCCAGGCGGAGGGTGAATTCCGAACCCAGGCCAACCAGGTCGGTCGCTTCTACGTGCGCAACGCCAACGGCCAGCCCGTCCCGCTGTCGACGCTGGTCCGGATGCGAGAGACCAACGGTCCCGAGTTCACCACCCGGTTCAACGAGTATCGCGCGGCGCAGATCAATGGCGTGCTCGCGCCCGGCGTCAGCACCCGGCAGGGGATGCGGGCCCTCGAAGAGGTCTTCGCGCAGACGATGCCGCGGGAGATGGGCTTCGACTACTCGGGAATGTCCTTCCAGGAGCAGGTGGCGTCGCGCGGCGTGCCGCCGAGCGTGGTGCTCGCCTTTTCCGTGCTGGTCGCGTTCCTGATCATGGCTGCCCTGTACGAGAGCTGGACGCTGCCGTTCGCGGTCCTGCTCGCCACGCCCATCGCGCTGTTCGGGGCCCTCGCCGCGCTGTGGCTGCGCCGCTTCGAGCTCGACGTCTTCTCGCAGATCGGCCTGCTCATGGTCATCGGGCTGGCAGCGAAGAACGCGATCCTCATCGTGGAGTTCGCCAAGCTCGCGTACGAGGGCGGGATGCCGCTCGTCGAGGCCGCGCTCGAAGGCGTCCGGGTACGCCGGCGCGCGCTGTTCATGACCTCGTTCGCCTTCATCCTGGGCTGCGTCCCGCTGTGGACCGCGGCCGGCGCCGGCGCGGTCGGTCGCCGCGTCCTCGGCACGGTCGTCATCGGCGGAATGCTGGTCGACACGCTCATCGCCAGCCTGTTCATCTCGGTGAGCTTCTACCTGAGTGAGCGCTACCTCCGCGCGTCGCCGCACGCCGGCGCCCCACGCGTCCCCGCTCCCGCGCCGATCTCCGGCGGGATCGACCACGATCCGCCTCCCCCCGGATCGCGCTCGTGAGGGCCGCCGCGTTCGCCTCGATGGTGGTCGCGGCCGTGGCGGTCGCGGGCTGCGCGATCGGTCCGGACTACCGACGACCAGCGCTGGTGCAGCCGGAGACCTTTCGTGGTCAGGCCGTGGCCGAGGCGACCTCGTTCGCGGATGCGCCGTGGTGGGAGGCCTTCCGCGATCCGGCCCTCCAGCAGCTGATCCAGAACGCCCTGCGGAACAACTACGACGTCTCCGTGGCGGCCGCGCGCATCGAGGAGGCTCGCGCGAACCTTCGCGTCACCCGCTCGGATCTCTACCCCGCGCTGGATTATGGCGGGTCGATCTCGAGAGGGAAGGTGACGCCGGGCATCCTGGGCGGCGTGGGCGGGCCCGCGCCTGCGGCGGGCAACTTCTACTCCGCCAACATGTCGGCATCGTGGGAGCTCGACATCTGGGGTCGCGTCCGTCGCCTGAGCGAGGCCGCGCGCGCCACGCTGTTCGCCACCGAGGACGCGAGGCGCGGCGTCTGGCTGACGCTGGTGAGCGATATCGCCCAGGCGTACTTCGAGCTGCTCGCGCTCGACGTCCAGCTGCAGATCGCGCGCGACAGCACGCAGGCCTACCAGTTCACGTACGACCTGTTCCTCGATCGCTTCAACCTCGGCGTCGCCTCGAAGCTCGAGACCTCGCGTGCGCTGGGCGCGCTGGGGGATGCGCAGGCCACCATTCCACAGCTCGAGAGCAGCATCGTGGCGAAGGAGAACCAGCTCAGCATCCTGCTCGGGAGACCCCCCGGGCCGATCCGTCGCGGCGAGGCGATGTACGCGCAGCGGGTGGTGCCGACGGTTCCGGCCGGACTGCCGTCAGCGCTGCTCGAGCGTCGTCCCGACCTGCGCCAGGCCGAGGAGCAGCTCGTCGCGGCCAACGCCCGGATCGGCGTCGCGAAGGCGGACTTCTTCCCGCGGTTCAGCCTCACGGCGTTGCTCGGCACGGCGAGTCCCGAGGTGTCCGCGCTGACGGGAGGCTCCGCGACGATCTGGGCCGTGGCGGGGATGTTCAGCGGGCCGCTGTTCAACGCCGGCCGCACGCTCGGGACGTACCAGGCGTCGATCGCGCAGTGGGAGCAGGCCCGGCTGCAGTACGAGCAGGCGGTGCTCGTCGCCCTGCGCGAAGTGTCGGACGCGCTCACCGCGCTGGCCAGGCTGAGCGACGCCGAGACGGGACAGGACACGGCCGTGCGCGCGCTCGCGGACGCCGTCGACCACGCCACCGCGCGCTACCAACAGGGACTGGCGAGCTACTTCGAGGTCCTCGAGGCCCAGCAGCAGCTCTACCCGGCGCAGAACACGCTCGCGCAGATTCGTCGCAATCGCCTCGTCGCGTACGTCCAGCTCTACAAGGCGCTCGGCGGCGGCTGGAAGCTGAACGACGTCGAATGGACGGGCCCGAAGGCCGCCGCCCTGGACGGTCCGCGATGACGAGCATGAGAAGACGCAACACGGTGTTGACGGGAGCCGCGTCGATCGCTCTGCTCGTCGTCGCTCTCGTCGTCCCGGCGACGGGACAACAGGTGCCCGCACCTCTCCTCTATCAGCTCTTGCCACCGGACTATCCGTACT